>JANMYZ010000121.1:0-12275 GCA_031382605.1 Planctomycetota bacterium
AGGCGATTACGACGTTGAAAATCAGGAGTAAAATGCATCAGTTCAACCGTTCATGCCAGCCAGCACGGGGACTGCGCAGGGAGTCGGTTCCGGGGCATGTGGCTCATGACCCGGACCGCCGAAAAAATCGATGAGTGGCCCCGCAAGATCGCCGACGTCACCAGCGCCCAATAACAAACAGGTGTCGCCAGGACGAGCATGTGCGGCCAGCATGCGAATGGCTGTGGCGGCATCATCGGCCACCTGTACCGCACCCAGATCAAGGCCAGCGCGTTGCTCAATGATTGCCTGACCCAACGCCTGTGAACTGATGCCGGGAATCGGTGTTTCGCCGGCGTCATAAATCGGCAACAGCACTAAGCTATGCGCCTGCGCGAAAGCATCGACGAAATCAGCAAAACAATCACTGGTACGGGTGTGACGATGCGGTTGAAATATGACCTGAACGCGGCCGCCACCCAGGCGTGCGGCAGCAATCGTGGCGCGCACTTCGGTCGGATGATGACCATAATCTTCGACCACGCGAATGCCGTGTGGACTGCCGTGTACGGTGAAACGACGGCGCACGCGCTCGCAACGACTCAATGCCGAAAGATCCACTTGGGGATGAACCAAACGCGCCGCCGCGATAGCCATCAAGGCATTCGCGACCATATGAGCACCAGGAATCGTGACGGTGATCTCGCCGAGGTCTTCACCAAAGGCGACCACCCGCGCCTGACTGCCATCAGCGCCCAATTCCAATCGTGAGCAGTGATAATCACCGGCATCCAGGCCGCAGGTAATCACCTGACAGGCAAGGCCAGCGATGACGCGCGGCGACAATCCCGTCGCCGGAACAATCACGGCGCCATGCGGTGGAATATGTCCCAGCCATTCACGGAACGCGTCCTCTAACGCACTGAAGCTGCCGTAGTGAACGATATGTTCATGATCAAGATTGGTGACGATGGCGACGTGCGGAGCGATACGAGCAAAGCTCCCATCGCTCTCATCTGACTCCGCAATAAATATATCGCCGGTACCAGCGCGCGCGCCGCCATCGAGCGACGTCACCGAACCGCCGACCATCACCACCGGATCAAGTCCGGCTTCGGTCAACAAATGACCGAGCATCCACGTCGTGCTGGTTTTACCGTGACTTCCAGCAACCGCGAGGGTGCGCGTGCCCGCCATCAGTTCGACTAAACATTCACCTCGCGTCATCAGCGGAATACCACGCAGACGCGCGGCGACTAACTCTGGATGATCTGCTTTTGCCGCTGCGGTGTAGACCACCAGATCAATTCCATCCAGGTGATTTGCCGCATGCCCGCGATGAACCGTCAGTCCAGCGCGACGCAAACGCACGCATGCCGGACCATCGCTCTGATCACAACCGCTGACGATCGCGCCGACGCGCTGCAACAGCGGCGCCAACGCACTGACGCCTGCTCCACCAATTCCGATGAGATGGACATGACGACCACGAAAGCGATCGGTAATCATGGGCGATCCTTTCGATAGCCGGAAAGACTATGATGATGCTGCCGACGCGCAGCCGCACGACGCTCGTGTTTCGCGCTGGCACGGTGCCGACGATCAAGACTTTGCACCAACGCGGCAACCTCGGCAGCAGCATCAGGGCGAGCCAACTGACGCGCGGCCAAACCCATGCGCTGAACCAGTGCGCGATCACCAACCACAGCGCGTAAACGCGCGGCTAACATCGCTGGCGTCGTCGTGCCCTGCGGCAGCACCACGGCTCCACCGACGCGACACACGGCCTGAGCATTTGCCGTCTGATGATCATCTGCCGCCCATGGCAACGGAATATAAAATGCTGGAATTCCCGCCGCGCATAATTCGGCCACGGTGGTCGCGCCGGCGCGAGTGATCGCCACATCGACGCGCTGATAAAGCTCCGGCATCTCGTTACAAAAGCCCATCACTTCCGCGTCAATGCCAGCGGCACGATACTGTTCGGCAACCCGCGCCTGATCTTTTTCTCCAGCGAGATGAATGATTTTCAAATGAGCCAGATCGCTCAGCGACAACGCCGCCTGCACCACCAAATCATTCAGCGTGCTGGCCGCCAAACTGCCGCCAGCCACCAATACCGTCAGCTGCGCGCTTTGACCGCGTACGCGAAAAGCAATCGGACGCACGGGATTGCCAAGCTGGCTGACCCGTGCCACCGGCAGACCGCGACGAGCTTCGGGAAATTGCGTGACCACCGCCTGCGCAAAACGAGCTAGCAAACGATTGGTCCGCCCACTCTTGGCATTTTGTTCCATCACCAACAGTGGCCGACCCAGCAAAGGCGCGAGTAATCCCGGTAATAACGCGGCGTATCCACCAAGCGCCACCACCACGCGCGGCGGAGAACGGCGCAGTTCACGGAAACAACCCCAGGCTTGGAAGATGGATGCCAACACCCAGCGCGGGCTATGCGGACGCGGACGCGACAAACCAAACGGCAATAATGCGATACCCGCCTTCGGCACCAACGTCGCTTCGATCCGCACCGGATCACCAATCCACCGGAAACCATGCTCACCGCGTTCACGTAGCGCCGCCGCAACCGCCAACCCAGGCAACACATGCCCGCCAGTCCCGCCACCACAGAAAAGTATTCCTGAAGATTTAGGCATTGGTCCCCTCGTTCTGCCAACGCCAGGACTTATCGCTGTCGCCTTTTACGGCTGCGCCGATGCGGCTGGTGGTGGTGCGATTGGTGCTGCTGCGCACGTTGGCCTGGGCCACGGCGTCAAGCACGCCAATAAGCGCGAGGCACACCACCACGCTGGAACCACCGTAACTGATAAATGGCAGCGTCAGGCCTTTGGTCGGCACCGCGCCGGTGACCACCAGCATGTTCCAAAAAGCCTGGGTGCCCAACACAATGGTGGCGCCGATCGCGAGTAAACGCAGATGACGATCACGTGCTTGTGCCGCGATCATCAGCCCGGTGTAGACCAGCAACAGGAAGGCGGTGGCAACCCCAAGAGCGCCGATCAAACCGAGTTCCTCACAGATCACGGCGAAGATGAAATCAGTGTGTTTTTCAGGCAAAAACGACATCTTCGCGGTGCTCTCACCCAGGCCGACGCCAAACAGTCCACCACTACCGATGGCGATAAAACTCTGACGCAAATGATAGCCTGCAGGGCCTTCGGCATTCCATGGATCAATAAAAGCGAGCATGCGATCACGCCGATAGGAGACCTGAATCACGGTCGAATAAATGACCGCAGGAGCGCACAACACCGCAATGCTCAGCATGTGCCACCACGGTGCTCCGGCGAAAATAGTCATCGCCCCCAGCACCACCGCCATCACCACCACCGAACCCAAATCCTTGGTCATATAAACCATGCCCGCGACTAAGGCGAATCCCGCCAACGGTAAAACCACGCCATACCACGTCGAACGCACGCGTTCGGCAACCCGCGACAAATGCCAGGCCGCAGCGATCACGACAGCGAATTTGGCTAACTCTGCTGGCTGAAGATTTATCGGCCCCAGGTCAATCCAACGCTTGGCGCCATTGATTTCGCGGCCAATGACATGCACCAAAGCCAGTGACCCCAAAGCACCGACAACCACCAATGCCACCACCCAACCATGGCGCAGGCGTTCGGCGCCCATGCCACCAATGATCATCGCGATGATGGCACCCACTGCCATGGCGAGAGCCTGCTTGATGAGGAACGCATGGGTGATGCCGTCGCCACCGGCAGCGATGACATTGGTGCCCATGGCGGTGGTTGAGGTGATCATCACCAAACCGAAACAACACAGTCCGACGACCAGAAACCACAGTTGAATACGCAGCCAACGGGCGGTCATGACGCTTTCTCCGCCTGGAGATATGCGGCGGTTTCAGTCAGCGTTTCATGCCGCACGTAATCAATAGCGAGGTACATCACGGGTTCACCGCACTTTCAAAGTCGCCAGAGCGACGAGTGCGAACAACGCGGCGATGATCCAGAAACGCATGACGATCTTTGATTCCGACCAACCCTTGTACTGAAAATGATGATGAATCGGCGCGCATAAGAACACCCGCTTGCCCCCGCGCAGACGAAAACTGGCAATCTGAATCGCCACCGATGCGGCTTCCATAACAAAGATAAAACCGACCAGCACGATCAGGAATTCTTGTTTGGTGCTGAGCGCGACCAAGCCCAGTGCGCCGCCCAATGCCTGGGAACCCGTATCGCCCATAAAGACTTCAGCAGGAGCGCAATTAAACCACAAGAACCCGAGGCACGCACCTGCGATCGCGGCGCAGAAGACGGCGATCTCCTGACCACCGCTGATATAGAGCACCTTGAGATAATCGGCTGCGTCCACCCGACTGGTCAGATAAGCGATGACCATGAAAGCCAACGCGGCGATCAGCATCGTGCCCGCCGCAAGACCATCCATTCCATCGGTGAAATTCACGCCGTTCGCGCATGCACTGGTAACAAACACCACCCATATCACCG
Source organism: Planctomycetota bacterium (assembly GCA_031382605.1). Taxonomy (GTDB): domain Bacteria; phylum Planctomycetota; class UBA11346; order UBA11346; family UBA11346; genus BOG-1363. The sequence continues at coordinate 4,476 of JANMYZ010000121.1, forward strand.
ACCACAGACCCAAATTGAGCGCGTATTCGACCGGCACAAACGGGAATGATAATTGATGAATACCTAGGCGCACAATATAGCTGTCGTCACCCAACGATTTTTTATACCAGTCTGGCGGGAAGCCCGCCGGACGGTCCGCGCCGGTCAACAATTGCCCAGCGATATCTTGGTTAATAAAATAAAGTCCGAAGCCGCAGATCAACGCTGCTCCAATCTGAATCGCCAGCTTCACAAACAAAGATGTCCCTTTAGCTCCTTTGAATATTTTGGTACGGTCATCCAAATATCCGACCAAGGCAAACGAGAGCAGGCCAAAAATAAGCACCCAGGTGCGCAGGCTCGTCGGATCACACCACAGCACTGCGGTCAAGGTGATGCAGGCAACTAAGCCAAGGCCGCCCATCGTCGGGGTGCCCTTCTTACCTTCACGCATGGCATCCACCACCAACGCGCCATCACCTTTTGCACCGGACTCACCGAACTTCTTGAGTTTCAGCCAACGGATCAACCTTGGCATCACTAACATCATCAATAAAAATGCGGTAAACGCCGCACCAACGACACGGGTCGAAACATAATCGAACAAGCGTAGTGGACCCCAGTGCAAATCCCACATGGCCAGCACATCATTAATCAAAGCGATCATTGGACTGCCCCTTCACGCGCGATCGCTTCAGTCGCAACGCCTTCTAACAATCCCCGCACCACGTGTTCAAGTCCGGCCGAGCGACTGGCTTTCACCAACACCGTGGTCGGTTCTTCAAGCAATGAACGCCGCACCAGTTCGACCGCAACAGCACGATCGGACGCATGCTGCCACATGGTCGCACCGGCACCACGATAGCCTTCACCTATGGGTAACGCGGAGTCACCGACGGTGATCAGTGGCAGCCCAAGCCGTGCCGCCAAAGCGCCAACCTGAACATGCGCCGCATCGCTGGCATCGCCAAGTTCCGCCATCCCACCAAGCACAGCCAGACGTTGACCACCTTGCTCGGCGAGAACGGCCAAACCAACGGCCATGCTCGCGGGGTTCGCATTGTAGGTGTCATCAATAATAAGATGCGCGCCCAGGCGACGTGGCACCAAGCGCCCTGCGACCGGACGCACGCAACGCAGTCCTTCGCGCGCCGTGGCGGGCAAAATACCCGCAGCCACCGCTGCATGGTAAGCGAGCGTCGCATTGGCTAAATTATGACGACCCAATAACGGCAGCAGCACCGGCGTGTTATCAAGTTGCACTTCAATCGATTCCGCCTGCACGGTGCCTTCGACCTGATGGTGATCAGCGCCGTCGCCACCGATCAAAGAGAGTTTGCGGCCAGCGGCAGAACCACGAATAATATCCATTAACGCCGACACTGTGGTGCCATGAGCAGCGACGTGATCGGCCATTCCGTGCAGACCAATCAACGCCGGGGCTCCGGCGGGCAAGGCGGCGAAAAGCTCACATTCCGCGTGGGTTACGCCGATTAAATCACCAAAGCCTTCGAGATGCTCAGGGCCAATCGATACGACCACGCCCACCTGCGGGCGAACGATGGCCGCCAACGTAGCGACTTCACCCGGATGATTCGCGCCTAGTTCAATGACGGCGAAACGCATACCTGGCGGGGTGGCCAACACCGTCAACGGTACGCCTAAATGATTATTCAAATTTCCACGGGTGAAATGAACACGTCCCGGCGCAGCAGCAGCGCAGGCTGCCGCGACCAGTTCTTTCGTGGTGGTTTTTCCGTTGGCTCCGCCGATGGCGATCCACGTACACGACCGCTCGTAACGACGGCGGAATTCAGCAGCAATGGCACCAAGGGCTGCGGCAACGTCGGCCACCAACACCACCGGGACCGGCACGTTGACCAAACGACTGACAAGCACCACCACGGCGCCATCACCGACGGCGGTTTCGGCATAATCATGACCATCAACGCGGGCACCCGTCAGACATGCAAATAAACAATTCTGCGTAACCGCACGGCTGTCGATCGCCGCGCCGCGAATGGTAACCTGCTGCTCTGAGCCAATCCACGTGCCGCCGGTCAGACGCTCGACCTCGCGTGCGGTCAGCACCAATTCCGCCGCCGGCAGCGGATGGATCAACGGAAGGCGTCCACTCATGGTGTCTTTCCCAACATTCCTAATTGACGAACAAATGCGCGATCATCCCACGGTAACGTTTTTCCACCAATGAGCTGATCGGTCTCATGACCTTTGCCCGCCACCACCACCACGCCGTCATCACCAGCCAAAGCACGAGCCAAACGAATTGCCGCACCGCGATCCAATTCAACCAGCACCGAGCGAGGCGCATCGTTGACGCGATCACTGCGCGCTCCGTATGCCGGACGAATTTCTTGCAACCAACGGCCGCTATCAAGATCTTCGCTGTTCGCCCAAAACACCGGAGTTCCGGTCGGCAAACCGGCAATAATTTCATCGGCAATCGTTTTGGGATCTTCGCTGCGGCTGTTGTCAGTGGTCAACACCGCGTGATCCGCCATCAACGCAGCGCAGCCCATCGGGCCACGTTTACTGCGATCACGATCACCGCCGCAACCAAACACGCACACTAATCGCCGACCAGGAAATTCTTTGCGCACGGCGCCAAGCATCACGGATAATTCTTCCGGAGTGTGCGCAAAATCGACATAGGTGTCTGGATGCTGCGCCAATAATTCAAGACGCCCTGGTACCGTTGGCATGCTTGCCAGACGCTCCAACGCGGTGATCAACGGCACGCCAGTCGCCGTGGCAAGCAAGGCGCCAGCGGCGGCGTTCCATGCGTTGAAATCACCCGGCAGCCGCATCGGCACGCGATAATCGACCGCTTCGTGGCGCAGACGCCAACCGCCAGCAACCCGCACCAGCCGCGAATCGCCGCGTTTAAATCCTAACATTACCACTCGGGCATCGGCGCCACTTGCGGCATGTGCGACGGCGTGCGCATCGGACGAGTCGGCGTTGATGATGCACAGACCATTGTACTTCAGCAGTCGTACAGCACGCAATTTGGCCGTCAGATACGCACCACTGGTGCGATGATAATCAAGATGATCGTGGCCGAGTCCGGTAAATACCAAGCCCGCTAACGGCAATCCGGCGAGGCGATGTTGATCACCCGCATGCGAACTGACCTCCATCGCCACCCCTGAGCAATTCGTTGGCAATCCTGCCAAGAAATCATGGAGCTGTTCCGGTGGTGGCGTGGTTTGGGGATTCGGCCGCTCAGTCACGCCATCATGCCAACCAATGGTGCCGATACGCGCCGCGCCCGCGCCCATCGCCCACCAAGCGCAGTGCGTGGTGGTCGATTTTCCTGCGGTGCCGGTCACCGCCACCAACGGCAACATCGCCCTGGGCAAATGATGAGCCGCCGCGCTTGCGCGAGCAAAACTCCAACGGGCGTGTGACGTACGCAGCAAAGGAAATGCATGATCGAGGACCAGTCCGGATTCCGCCACAACAGCAGAAGCGCCATTCGCCATCGCCTGACGGGCGTGCGCTGGCTGATCGGCTGACGGCCCGGTAGCGATGTAAACTTCGCCCGGACGAGTCATTCGGCTATCACGAGAAACGCCTGCGACCTCAGTGGGAATAACGCCGCTCAGGCTTTGGCCAACAAAGAGGCTTTGGCCGGCAAAGAGGGTCGCAGCATCCATCATCGACGCACCTTGGTCGCCACCGGATTATTCTTACCGCGCGGAGGAAGCACTTCTTCTACCGGATGCTTAGGAAAACGCACGTATTCCAGCGACTTCTGCAATACCTGTTGCACGACAGGAGCCGCCACCAACGCGCCAAAACCTTTTCCCACCGTGGGATCATCAATGACGACTAAGCACAAAAATTCAGCTCTCAGGTTTGGCTCCGCTGGCGCCCAGCAGACAAAACTGCCGATATTATGACTGCCGCTATATTGACCGTTGATGACTTTTTCGGCGGTACCTGTTTTTCCAGCAGCGGTGTAACCGACCAATTCAGAATTCTTGGCCGTACCATCCGTCAGCGTGTGGGTCATGGCTTCTTGCAAAGCCGCAGCCACTTCTGGCGAATAGATGCGACGTGCTGGCGTCAGCACGGGCAGCGGCAAGTCGCGTTCGCGTTCGCCATCGCCAATCGACCAGATGCGTTTTACTAAACGCGGTGGCAGCCATGTTCCGCCATTGGCGACGGCCGCATGGGCCATCGCCAATTGAATTGGGGTGACCATGAAACCATGACCAATGGGCAGCGACATGCCTTCATTCACTTTTGACCACTTCGCCGCGCGCGGAAGTTGACCTGGCTCTTCACCCGGCAACGAAAATCCACTCACCCGTCCAAAGCCAAATAACTTCATCCATTCATGTAAACGTTCCGGCTGCATGCGCACGCCAAGCTTGGCCATCAAAATATTATCTGAGAACGCAATGCCATCGGTCACGCTCAAGATTCCGTGGCCGCCGGTTTTCTCATGAATGGTGCGTCGTGCACGCCCTTCTGAGAAAGTCCAGGCGCCCTTTTCACAGTTAATCATTTCACCAAACGAAGTCAGACCGTCTGCCACTGCCGCTCCAGCGAACAACGGCTTCATGGTCGAGCCTGGCTCATAAGGAAACGTCAGCGCATTATTACGCAGAGCCGTGACATTGAGCTTCGATAAATCGGTTGGGTCAAAAGTCGGGTAGCTCGCTAAAGCGACGACTTCACCGGTCGCTGGGCGAATGACAATACCCGCCGCTGACAACGGTTTACACTTAGCCACCTGTTCCATCAGCGCAGTTTCCAAAAAACGCTGAATCGGTGCAGAAATGGTCAATTGAATGTGGGCGCCCGGCTGTGGCGAAATACTTTCGGCATCCGTCAGCGAAGGCTTGCCCAACGCATCCACCGTCACCGTTTCTTTGCCCGGTGTACCAGCCAGATCACCGTCAAAGACTTGTTCTATTCCAGCGCCGCCCTTGCCGTCGCGCAAAACAAATCCCAGCGATTGCGCGGCAAGCGGACCTTCGGGATATCGTCTGGTGAATTCTCTACGCACATTCACGCCAGCCAGTTTGAGCGCTTTGACCTGTTGCGCTTGGTCGTCGTTAATTCCGCGAGCCAGCGTGCGACCGTTACGCGGCAATTCGAATTCCTTGCGCAGGTCTTCCCGTGCTAGCTCAAGAATACGCGACAACTCAACCGTCGCACGTAAGCGGTCATCCATGTACATCGGATCAACCACGATGGTCCAGGTGCCCTCACTGACCGCTAATGGAATGCCGTCCGCATCATATAGCCCGCCACGCGCTGCCTGAATCGTCCACGTCCGTGTGCGCTGACGCTCGCCCATTTCCGCCAAGTGTTTCGCTTCGTCGATCTGCAACACGTGAAGACGAAATGCAACATAGGCAAAAAGACCTGCAAACACCAGCATCGTAAGCACGGTGCGCCACGGCTGAGCCGTAATGGGAACATGACTGTCGGTAGCAGACATAATTTAGGGGTAACGATTCGCCGCAGCGGTAACGACACGTGGTTGCAAAGGAAGTTCGAGCTTACGTACCAACTCATCAATTGCCGGAGCACAGGCTTCTCGTTCGAAATCTGCACGTTGACGATCTTGCTGATAAACCATTTCCCTACGCGCATTAAAATCAGCTCCGCGCTGTTTTCCGGCGGTCGCACCTTGATTGCCGAGCAAGGCAATTTTGATGCCGATGCCAAGCACACAACTGATCCACACCATAGCGATCAGGCCATGCAAGATAAGATCAGGGCGTTTCATGGCGTCGTCTTTTCTTCATTCTTGACGTCATCGTTAGCGTCATCGTCGTCAGCTTTGTAATAAGCAGGACGGTCATCGATCTTTGCCGCCCAGCGCAATTTGGCAGCACCTGCACGCGGATTCGCGGCGAGCTCAGCGTCCGTAGCAGTCATCACGCGATTGGCCACCGCACCCAGGCGACCGGCTTCGCGATGCGCCCGTAGCGCCTGTTTTACTAGGCGATCTTCCAAACTGTGAAAGCTCATAATGACCACGCGTCCGACCGGCGTCAGCAGTTCTGGCAGCAGCGCCAACAAACGCTCTAACTGTCCAAGTTCATCGTTCACCGCGATGCGTAACGCTTGAAATGTTCGGGTAGCCGGATGACGCGGATGATGCCCAGGGACGACCTTGCGCACCACGGCGGCAAGTTCTTCGCCGGTCGCGACGCCTTCACTGCGAGCCAGTTTGAGCGCCCGCGCGATACGACGGCTCAAGCGTTCTTCGCCGTATTTATAGATCACATCGGCGAGTGCGTATTCATCCAGTCGATCGATCAACTCAATCGCGGTTTCGCCATTTGCCCGATCCATCCGCATGTCAGCCAACACCGGCGAACGCATGGAAAAGCCACGCTCGCCATCATCCAATTGCAAACTGGAAACGCCGAGGTCAGCAAGCACGCCATCGAAATGTTCGCCCGCCTTCACGGCTGCCTCCGCAACGTCGGCAAAAGTGCCTGCACGTAGTTCGAAACGTTCACCCGCACTAAGCAGCCGACCAGCTGCCAAAGCGCGCGCGGCACCATCACGATCGACCCCGACCACTGACGCACCGCGAGCCAGCAACGCCGCGCTGTGACCGCCCATGCCCAGCGTACAATCGAGCATCCGCAAACCGGCGCGTGGCCGCAACTGTTCGACCACGGTGTCGAGCAGAACGGGAACATGCAGATCGGCAGCAGGATGATCATGGGTGTCAGTCATCGGAATTATGCAGAAGCTGCCACCGCGTGGGTGGTCGCAGGCGCACGGGTCATGCGGCGTAAAAACGCCAGGTAAGAACTTTCCTCAGCCATCGAGCCAAGGCGCGAAGTGAGGCAACGTAAACGCAAAGCCGCATGGTCGAGACTGGCGCACAACGCAATCCGTTGCTGGGCGTCAGGCGACGGCGATGACTCCACCGCTGCGTCAAGGGCGCGAACTAGGTGGCTTATGTGGTCATCGTTCATGGCAGGCCTTTCGAAGTAAGAGTTCAGATCATGAGGTAAGCGGTGAGCGCAGGGTTATGGCTAGGTCCGGATTCTTGTCCGGTCCAGCGCAGATAATGATCCGGGTTCCAGACCTGGATCGTGGTGTTGGTACAAACGAAAAAGATGTCGCGCTCAAGACTGAGGTACGACACAAAGTGAGCTGGCAAAACCACGCGATGCTGTGCGTCGATAGCCATCATCGCCATTTCACCATTGAGCGCCGTCACGAGGTGCAGCCGTTGGTCGGGGCTCAGCGCTGCATCATCAAGAATCCGTTGCTCACGGCGCTGCAATTCTTTCTCGGTCATTAACAACAAAATCGGAAAGGCCTCGCCATCGGCTGCCTTTTTCATCGCATGCTTCATCCCGCGCAGATGGACCACGTCTCCTGCGGTCAGCAGGGCGCGGGCCTCGCGAGGAATCGTCACCTGATTCTTCGGCGATAGCCGCTGAGTGGGTAACACGAGAACTCCAAACGGGTGAATGGGCGGCATACTGCAAATCAGCTCTACTCTATGCAACTCAAAACTACTTTGTGCAACTGAGACTTTTATTCAGCAAGATAACAGCTGACAAGCGTTTAGTGCGTTTATTTAAACCCTGCGCTAGGAGAGTTACGTCGATGGAGCGTTTTGATCCTAAAAAACGCAGTTGGAATAAAACTTCCACCGCGAAGACGCGAAGACGCTAAGGAAAAACAAGAGTTTGAACAAAATGCGTATGATTTGTGTCTTCACCAAACGGGTGAATCTTGGCGTTGCTGTAAGTCCTTTGCGCTCTTGGCGTCGTTGCGAGAAAAGCTCGCTCTACTGCGTTTGGT
>JANMYZ010000122.1:0-11246 GCA_031382605.1 Planctomycetota bacterium
CAGCTCCGGCGGCAGCTTGTCGAGGAACACCTTGCTGACCACCGCGAGCGAAACCATCTTGAGCGATCGCCAAATGTCCCACTTGTCAGCCGGATAAACGATGACCACTCCATCTGAACGCGCTCCTATTTTGCCGACGGATTTGCCTGCTGGTGATGTGACGGCGGTTGGTTTTCCGGCGGCGGTGGATGGTGTGTCGCTGAATGATTTACATTCGCGCATTGCGCCTGCGCAAAAAATGCCAGAGCGAATTGGCGGATACCGCATCGTTGGCGTGCTGGGCGAAGGCGGCATGGGCATCGTTTATCAAGCGCTTCAGCTGTCGCTTGAACGCACCGTGGCACTGAAAGTGGTGCGTGCTGATCTGACGCGCAAAGAAGCTTTCGTCGGACGTTTTCTGCGCGAAGCCAAAGTCGCCGCGCGAATCGATCATCCCAATGTGGTCACCATTTACGATACGGGCGAAGCTGACGGTCATCTGTACATGGCCTTGCAGTATGTTCCTGGCGGCGATTTGGCTACGCGCATCAAAAGTGGCGTTGAAGGCAAAGTCGATGAGGACGAAGCCCTGCGTATTATTGCCGGTTGCGCCAAAGGGATGATCGCCATTCATGCGGCAGGCTTGGTCCATCGCGATATCAAGCCGAGTAATATTTTCCTAACGACCGAGGGCACGCCCAAGATTGGTGACCTGGGTTTAGCGCGCAATATTATTGATGATGAAAAGCTGACTTTCGCTGGCGATCTCGTGGGCACGCCGTCGTACATGGCTCCAGAGCAGGCCAAGGGAATGCCTGACATCGACCATCGTGCGGACATCTATTCGCTCGGCACCAGCTTCTATCATTTGCTGACCGGACGTCCGCCGTTTCAGGGCAGCTCGCCATTTTTGATTGGTCATCAGGTGATCGCGGAAGTGCCGCAAGATCCGCGTGAATTGAATCGCTCCATGTCCCCAGCGGTGGCAGCCATTATTCACCACGCGATGCATAAGGATCGCAATTTCCGTTATCAAAGTGCTGAAGAATTACTGGTTGATGTGGAATTGGTTCGCAGCGGTAAACTGCCACGTTTTGCCCGCGTCACGGTAATGGACGAAGAACGCCGCGCGACGCGCTTTGGTTCGCTCGCCACGGCTCCGGCACCGTTGACGCATGAACGCCGCTCGGTTGTGCCGGTGGTCGTGGGCGCGAGTTTTTTGGTGGGTATTGCCGCCGTCTTGGTGGCCAGTTTGGGGCTGGCACAAGGTCAAGCCGAGACCCCGTTGCCACGCTTGCCGTCGGCGGCATTCCCGTCGGCGTCAAGTGGATCGACAGCGTCATTTCCACCTCGGCAAGAATTACCGCCGATGATTCACGAAGAAACACCAGCGGCAGAATTTCTTGCGGCCAATCAACCCACAGAACAGCGGACTTCGGTCAGGCCCAAACCCTATGTTCCGCCCCAGCCGCAGGTCGTCTTACCACCACCGCCAGCACAGGTGGTTGCTGCGGTAGCTCAGCCGCTTCCGCCGGTTTTCGCTGCTGCACCAAGCGAGAAAGAATTTATTCCGCAAGAATTAGTGGCGTTGCCTCATCCGATTATCGAGGTGGAACCCGCGATTCCTGACAAGGTCGATGATCACCAGGCGCTCCGAGTCGTGCACGAAGAAGTGGTGCGCGTGCCGCTGAATGGCGCTCATGGAGCGAATGCGCAGGCCCGTGTACCAGCACCGACGACGACGTTGCCAGCCAAGATAAATCCTGTCTCACTTGAGCAGCCAGCCCAGCCAGCGGTCGCCCAGCCAGCGGTCGCCCAGCCAGTGACGGAGTCGCCGGCATTGATTGAAAAGCCGATGTATCAGGCTTTGGGCACGACCACCGAAACGCGTTCATTGCCAGTGGTCAACACCGCACCGGCGTGGGCCGCTGCGCTCGGTTCCGATCGTTATGGTTCGTGGGCTGATCTCGCGGTCGGCACGGTGACACAACGCTTGCGCCTGTGTCCAGGTGGCGCGGCACAAATCGGCAGTCCGGTCAATGAAGCCGGGCGTGGTAACGATGAAACCGTGCATCGCGTGCTGATCGATCAGGCGTATTGGTTGGCTGACAGCGAATGTACGCAGGCACTTTGGCGCACCATGATGGGTGACAACCCCAGCAGCACGCTCGGGGATCAGCTTCCTGTCGACAGCGTTTCATTCCAACGGGTTCAGGATTTTCTGCGTCGTGCAGCAGAAAAATACCCTGGCGCAACGCTGCGTTTGCCCAGTGAAGTGGAGTGGGAAGCCGCTTGTCGTGCAGGATCGCGCGGTCCCTACAGCGGTGGCCTCGATCTGCGTTCACTGGCGTGGTACCACGTGAACTCGGGCAGCGTTCTTGCTCCGGTGGCTGGCCGACGTCCGAATGCGTACGGCCTTTTCGATGTGCATGGCAATGTGTGGGAATGGTGCCAAGCCGCAGATCGTACGTATCCACCGGACACCGATGGTCTGCCGATTCCCAGCCAAGCGTTCATCTATCGTGGCGGTGGCTTTGCCGACACCGCCGAAGACTGCAGAGCCGCTCGTCGCGGAGGGAATCAAACCGGCGATGGTTTTCCTGGCGTTGGCTTTCGCTTCGCGATCAGCGCTGATGTGCGCTGATCCTAAAAAGCAGTGAAAAATCATTGAACCGCAAAGTCGCAAAGAACGCAAAGGACTGACACCTGAAATAGAATTCACTCGTTTGGTGAACTCGTTGATCACCTAAACTTCGTGTTTAAACCTTTGCCCCTTTGCCTTTTTCCCCCTTGGCCCCTTGGCGGTGGAAGTTTGAATTTTTAACCTAAAAAACGCAGTAGAAAACCATTTTACCGCTAAGCCGCAAAGAGCGCAAAGGACTTACAACAAAATCAAGCTTCACCCATTTAGAGAATCCATTGATCTTCTATATTTTGATTCAAACCTTTGCTTTTCTTGGCGTCTTTGCGCCTTAGCGGTGGAAGTTTGAATTCCTATTGCGGTTTTTAGGTTTAAGGGTTTTTTCTCGGTTCAGCGCTTATTTTTTCGGCACCGGAATAGACAACGCTAAGCGCTCTGCCACATAGCGCGTGAAAAGTTTGGGGCTTTCCAAAGTTTGTTTCCAGCCGGCGATGTTTCCGGAAGTGATCGCGCGGCCGTACCAATGTTCGATTTCGCGCTGCACGTCGCCACGACTGCCATCAAAATGGCCGGTTGCGCTCCACACTACGCTGCCGTCGAGACACGACACCAGGTCAGCGGTGATGCCAATAGCGAGCGGGTCGTAGCTGGTGAATTGTTCGATTCGGCCAATCAGTACGCCATCGCATTTGAGACGATCGCGTAAGGCCAGCAGTTCGTCGGTGGTGATGCGATTCGAGCGGATCACATCGCGTTTGAGCAGCGCGTCACGCTCACTGATGCTGACGGTTAATACTTCGTGCAAACCAAGTTCCCGCAGCGCCGCCGTCATGCTGTCGTCCATCGCGCTGGCAGAGCGACCGACGCCATCAGCGCGGTGGAATGGCAATACCGCGACTCGTCGCAAAGCGGTGGCTTCGACGGTGGTATGAAACGATAAGAGCTCGTGTTGTACCGGCTCGTATCGACTGCCGAAGAAAGGCATACGACAGCCGTTCAACATCAGCAGTGAAGAAAGAATCAGCAACCAGAGGCCGAAGGTCCGCACGTCCGCTGGCCTGTTCATTGCTCCACCTCTTTGACCTGTTTGCGTACTTGGGTTTGGAGATCAATAAGTTCTTGTGATTGACCGGCTGGCAGCCGCAAAAGACCAGCGGCAACGGTGTAGTAGCGCTGTTCAACGCGCAGACGTTGCAGTTCGGTGGCAGCAAGTTGTTCATCAAGTTTAACAATGATCGCTTTGCGTTCGGCTAATTCTTGCTGAGCGGTGACTAAATCGTCGCGTACCCGTGACAGTGAATCTGATTGCGCAGCAAGTCCGTCGCTGCGCGTATTGGCGATAGTTAAGCGATCGCGCAGCAGATCCGTTTCACTGGTTTTTGCGATGTAGTTGGCTTTGGCTCCAGCTAATTCTTTTTCGAGCCGGCGTAAACGTTCCAGGACGGATTCTTGTCCTCCGCCATCAACCAACAACGTTGGTCCTGCTTTGAGAGCACCGTGCCCGTGCCCGAGGCGTTTTTCTAAAGCGGAAATTTTCTGTTCTAATTCACTGAGGTGCGCCGCAATCGCGGCTTGATCGGCGGACATGGTCGATGCTGGCGTGGAATCGGGAGCCGTGTGCGCCTTGCGTGGTTCCAGCGTGCAGCCAGCGATGGCGATGGCGGCCCCGGTGAGCACAGCGAGCAGGGCATGCGGAATGCGCAAATGAAAAGACGCCGTCGTGCCATCGCTCAGTTCCAGCGCGGCCGGACGAAGGTTGATCGAAGCGCGCGTGGGAATGATCGTGCGACGGTTCATGGCTTGGATTTTTCGTCATCGTCTTGGCTGAGCACCGTGCGTAGACGTGCCTGTAAAGCCATGGTTTCGGGCGAGCTACCGGCTAGGCGCAAAACTCGTGCGGCAAGATCGTAGAGCTGGCGTTCGGCATCCAGTCTGGCGAGCTCCAACTCGGCCCGTTGTTGTTCGGTGGCGGTCAGTTTCTCTTTGGTGGCGGTCAGTTGCTTGCCCAATTCTATTGCGGTGTTGTCTGCGCTGGCCAGCGCTTCGACCTGCGTTGCGAGGGCGGTATTTTTTTCAGTGACGTTGGTCAGGGCACCGCGCGTCGTGATCAAGGCGGCTTCCGTGCGTTTCGCTTTGTCCTGCTCGCTTGCCAGCTCATTGGACAAGCGCGTCAGGCGTTCGAGCACGGTTTCTCCGTGGTGTAAATCTGCGCTCAGCACGGCGAGCGATGAGGTCGGCTTGCCGGAAAGACGGGATTCTAATTCGCTCAATTTTGCCGTCAGCAGTTCGCGGGTTTCGACTTCAGCACGCAGCTGCGCGGCGTAGTCGCGGTCTTTTTCAGCAAGCCGAGCGACCAGCGCAGCGATGCGAACGTTCTGTTCATCGGCTTGGGTGAGCAGCGATTGAACTTGGCGACTTAAGTTTTCTTTTTCGGTATCGAGAGAAGTTAATCGCGCATTGCTGCCTTGACGTTGGCTGGCGACTCCAGCGGCGACTTGCTCAGAAAAAGTGGCCTTAAGTGCCGCCATATCAGTTCGCAATTCTTGTTCACGTCGTTGAACATCGAGCGCATGGGCCGCATCTGAGGCGGAAAGTTGGCCCTCATATTGAGTACGCACGGAGGCTAAATCATGGTCGTAACGGGCCTTCGCGGCGACCAGTTCTTTTTGGAATTGCTCACGCAGCAGAGCAAAACGAGCCTGCTCCGTACTGTCGAGATGATCGGCATTTTTTGCTGCCGTGCGCGCGGCTTGCTCAATCGCACGGGGGTCGGCAAGACCGGCGAGGTCAAGCACCTCACGCACGCGATCGCCAGGAGTAAATGGATTTTGACGATCGCCCAGAGTCACTTGTCGAGCGATGGCTCGTTCAGGTCCGAGCACTTCGGTGACTTGCAGCATCCCCTTTAAGAGATGGCTGTCGGTGGCGTCATAGACGCGCAGAAATGCCCCAGGCTCCAACCCTTGTTTGGCGCCAATGGGTAGCTCGGCAAGAATCTGATTGTTGGTGGTCGAAATCGTGACGACGGCTCCGCTCGCAGGAATGCGGCTGCGGATTTCTGGCAGGGGCGCCACCGCCGTCGGATCTTCGCTGCGACTACAGCTTGTCAGCGTGACCAGAGCAGGAACCAGCAAAAGTGCCGTCATCAGCGGCAAGCGACCGCAAAGCGACAAGCGAAAAGACATGGCGCAGCCTCCGTGAATGAGCGGAGGACGCACTCGCCGTGCCAGCGCGCAAACCCCTTCAGAGCGGTCCCGTCGGCCATCAGACGCGGGTAAAACCAACACGTGCTGTTGTGGAACTCAACGGCTGGACTTTGCACGGAAAGCCACGAACGCAGGGCGCAGGCGCTAGATTCTCAATCGGAAGTGGCTAAATCCCCCGCCTCCCCGCTTTTCACAGACCCAGGAGGTTGCATGCGGCGTGCGTTAGTGTTCCCAGGACAAGGTGCTCAGTACGTAGGTATGGGTATGGAATTGGCTCAGCGTCACCCGGCGGCGCGCAAATTGTTGGATCAAGCCGACGAAGTGTTGGGCTTTGCCTTGTCCGACATTATTGCCAACGGACCGGAAGATGAGCTGACGCGTACCGACGTGAGCCAACCGGCGATTTTAGTGGTCAGCGTTATGGCGCTGACGGTACTCAAAACCGTGGTAAAACCGCTGATTTTTGATGCGGTCGCGGGACTCAGCCTGGGCGAATACACCGCGCTGGTGGCAGCGGAAGCGTTGTCATTTCAAGAAGCCTTGAAGCTGGTGCGCTTGCGTGGCCAGGCGATGCAGGCGGCGGCTGAGGCCGCGCCTTCGGGCATGGTCGCGCTGATCGGCGCTGACGAAGCCTCGGCGACCAAGCTGTGTATCGCGGCCGCCAACGGTGACGTTCTGCAAGTGGCGAATTTAAACAGCCCAGGACAAGTGGTGATCTCTGGCGCCAAAGCGGCCTGCGAACGGGCTGCGGCATTGGCCAAAGAGCATGGCATTCGCAAAGCCATCGCCTTGTCAGTCGCAGGCGCATTTCACAGTGAACTGATGGCTCCCGCAGCAGTGCGTCTGCGCGCGGCGTTGGCGAAAGCGCCGTTCAAAGATCCGAAAGTTCCGGTCTATACCAATGTTCATGCAGGTCCGGTAACCAAGGCCAGCGAGATCCCCGCGTTGCTTGAAGCGCAGCTGACCAAACCGGTGCGCTGGGCTGATTCGGTAGTGGCGATGAAAACGGCTGGCATCGATGCGTTCTGGGAACTCGGCCCTGGCAAAACGCTATGTGGCATGATTACCCGCACCGTCAGCGGCGCTGAATTACGCAATCTTGATGGAGCCAACGACGTGCTTGCGTTTGCCAGCGTCAACGAAGTTTGACACGCAAAACAGGAATTTAAAACTACAGGAACCAGTGGCGGTTGAAGACCAACAGCGTTGCGATGAGCGCCACTGCGGTGACCACGGCAACGCTGACCCACAGGGCGCGGCGTGCGAGCAATGGAGTTGCCCGTCGCTGTTGTTGACGACGGAAGAGATCGGGCACTGAGTTCGCTTGCGACGCGACGAAGGCTGGTGCGGTAAGGCGGGCTTGTTGCGTGCTGCCAAGTTGCAGAGCAAGTTCACCAGCGGTGGGACGATTTTTTGGATCCAGCGCCAAGCAGCTTTCGATGATCTTGCAGAGTTGAGCATCGGCCTGCGGCACGACTTGGCGTAGCGGGGTGTGTTCGCCCGCCAAGTGTGCCCGCATCAGGTCGCTGATGGTGCGGCCGGCGAATGGCGGGCGTCCGCTGAGCAAATGATACAAGGTGACGCCCAGGCTGTAGATATCGGATTTGGCATCGGCGCTACTGCTGTCGCAAATCGCTTCCGGTGAAATGTAGGTTGGCGTACCCAGCACCATTCCTGTGGCGGTCAAACCCTGCGCGTCAGCTTCGTCGACCATGCGTGCCAGGCCTAAATCGCTGATCTTCGGCATTCCCAGCGGATCGATCAGAATATTATCTGGCTTGATATCACGGTGAATGATGCCGAGTTGATGGATCGCCGCGAGACCTTCGGCGATACCGCGTGCGACGGGCAGTAATTCTTGATCGGCCATGCGTCCGTGTTCGTCGAGTCGGCGAGACAGGTTGGGGCCCTCCACCAATTCCATGATCAGGTAAATACCATTTTCGTCGGTATTCCCAACGTCGATGACTTGGACGACGTTGGGATGACGAATACGTGCCGCCGCGCGAGCTTCACGCAAAAAGCGTTGGCGATGTAATTCAGCCTTCGCCTGATCGCGGGTGATCATGATTTTGACCGCGACATCAGTTTGCAGCAGCTGATGGTGACCACGGTAGACCAAGCCCATGCTACCCTGCGAAATGCGGCAAACGGTTTCCACTTGGCCGAAACGGACACCTAACCACGGATCGTGGTCTTTATTCTGTGGCCGTGCGGCCGTATTGCGCGCAGCTATTGCAGCGGTCAGCGCCAGTGATGGCGCGCTTGGGCGCGCGGGGGACATATCCGTATCGGTGTCGCTGAAACCCTTCGCCGTCGCTTGATTACTTCGTGCGCCAGTACCGGGCAGATGCTCAGCGGTCGTCGTTGGCTGCGGTGATGACGCGCGACGAATCAGCGTCAGCAAGGTGAGATCATCTTCGATGGTGGAGGCAAATTGTTTGGTGTCGGCAACGATGCCATCGACTAGTTGCTGTCCGGTGACTTTCGGCCCCAGAGTGACCACGGCTGCGGCTAAACGGTCGTCACCGTATTCTTGTTTGTTACAGTCCATCGCTTCAAGAATGCCATCAGTGTACTGCAAAAGCCCTTCGCCGATTTCCAGTTTCATGTCGATGGGCGACAACAGATCGCGGAACCGTTTAGCCGAGAAAAGCCCGAGCGCAGTGCCGGTTTTCCCCATCAACGTCGTGGTCATCTGGTCGCCAAGACGAAGGTGAAGTCCTGGGTGATGACCAGCGAGGGCGACCGTCAGAGCGCCTGAAGATGGCGTCAACAAAGCGGCGAAAAGCGTAATGAATTGTCCAGGCAATAAGTCTTGGCGCACGTCTTCGTTGAGCGCGACCAACAGATCGGGTAGCTCGCGATTTTCTTGCCGCAGGGTGCGCAAGGTTTTCACCATGCCCGCCACCGCCATCGCCGCTTGCACGCCATGACCAGCGACATCGCCAAGGACGATCAACACATTGCCGTTCGGCATCACGCCGACGTCATAAAAATCGCCACTGACGCCGGACTTTCCTTCGTAATAAACGCCCAGTTCATAGCCGGGAATGTCAGGTAATCGGGCAAGCAGATGGCGTTGCAAACGCTCGGCTTTAGCCAAGTCGGCAGCGTCGATGCCCAGATCGGTAAGATCGGTCGCGTCTAAGACATCGCGGAGCAAATGCAGTCGTTCACCGGTGATCGACCAGACTTCGCGAGCGACCTGCTCACCTTCATGAAATGAAAATGTCGCGCCTGGATCGGCCATGAGCTGTTCTAACGCAGGCATTCCACGCTCTTCGCCAAGTTGCGCGTCACGGGGAACGCCTTCCACCAACCAGATGCGACGAACTGGCGGCGTCGCCAAATCAAGCCGACCGCTTTTGTTCGTCAGCGAGAAAAAGCGCAGCAGTTTTTTCAGGTCTCCGTCGGGAACGTCACCAGTAAACGCTGGCTTGGCGCCGTCGGACATTAACTCCTGAGAACTGACCTCAAAAGTTTCTAAACTGCTGATCGCGCTACTTTTTTCATTGAGCAAAGACGTTGGGTCAGAACCCGGCGGAAGCAGGCGATAGGTGAACTGTTGACCACCGACTTGAAGAATATCGCGGTCGCTGAGCACGCGCGTAGCAGATAACCGTTGGCCGTTGCAATAGCTTCCGTTGCGACTGCCAAGATCAACCAAGGTCCAGAAGGTGGTGTCATTCCAGGTGAGGTCGCAGTGATGGCGTGAGGTCAGGGTATCCTGAATCACAATGTCGGCTTCATCCCCACGACCGAACGCGTAGGTGCGCTGGGGCAGCAATTGGATGATGCGGTCGTCACGCGCGACCAAGTAAAATTCGATGAATGCGACAGCCATGCGGGCTAAGGGTAGTCTCAAAATGAGCGCGGCGCAATCTGGTATGTGTGTCGTGCACGCCAGCGCACAGTCATGCGGGCTAGTCAGTGGGCAGAGGGTTTGGTCATTTGTACCAGGGCCATTTCTGAAAAATTGCGGCGGTAAACATGAGACAAAAGAGGATGAGATCAGTTTATTAGAACCCGGAAAAAGGCTTCTGTAAAATGATGCGGATGCGCCTGACTCTGGCGTGGCAACAGATCCTGTGGTACAGCTGAACATGAATGCCATCTCTAACCCGCCATAGTATTGTGAACTATTGCATGATCTTACCGCGAGGAGTTTCATCATACGCAGCGCTGTCTCAGCGCTGGTGGTTCACGGGAATGGTACCTCCCGTGATTTTGGCGATTGGTTTTTGCGCGCCGTTGCCTGCGAGTGAACTGGTGATGACGGATATCACTATCGGAATTGAATCGTTGCCGACGGCATTCGATTTTACCATTCAGGATGGTTCCAGCACCACAAAGGGGAGCAGTGAATTCGATGTGAGCGTGGGCCTGAGTGGCCGAGCCGTTTACGCGTTTTCTTCTCCAGGATCGAGCGGCGCATTTTTTATTGGCGGAGCGTTGGCGTTAGGTGCTTATCGCTTTGATGGTAGTGGCACCTACCAAGTCGCCATGGCCCGCGCGGTGGCCGGTTATGCGTACAGCATTGATGATCAGTGGACGGTCGAAGCGTCGCCGTGGGTCGGTTTGGGATATGGTCGCATGCATATTCCCGGTGCAGGAATCAGTGACGATTACGATGTCAGCGGTAAAGTCTTCGATTTCGGCGCGAATCTTGGCGTCACCTATGCGCTGTCACATTCGTGGCTGATTGGCGCACGGATCGGCTGGCAGGTCGCAGACGCAAACCTGGAGGGGGATGGTCTTAAACTGACGTTGACGCAGTCTGGGCCGACGGCGTTTCTTGGTGTCGTTTATCGTTTTGGCGGCACCCCACCGTCTGTTCGTTGAGGGCTAGACGATATGTCCCCGCCGGTGCCAAATAATCTGACGCGCTTGCCGAAATCAGACGACGATAGCACGCGCTATCGTCCTGCCGAAACGGCTTCAGCGGAGTTCCGGCCCAAGCGAGATGGCGATACGGACTTGGTGACACCGGAGCAACGGGCGCTTTGGGAAGGGCGAAAAACCGAAGAGCGGACGCCGATTAATCTGCGTCCGGTACTAAGCGAAAACGGTAAAAAAGGTCCGGTTTCCGGCGCTCAATGGCCACATCATGATATCGGCGACTTGCTGGGTGAAGGCGGCATGGCGGCGGTTTATCTGGCACGTCGTCGTGATAACGGCCGCTTGGTGGCACTGAAAATTTTACCGGCACGTTACGCTGATGATGCAGCCTCGCGTAAACGTTTTGAACGTGAAGCGCAGATGTCACAGACGATTGATAGCCAACATGTCATCAAGGTCTGGAACGCGGGCCGCTATGGTCCGCTGTGTTATTTGGAAATGGAATTCGTCGATGGCACCAGTTTGGGTGAAGACATTAAGCGTCGTCGTGAGAGCGCCGAAAAACCATTTGCCAATGA
>JANMYZ010000168.1:0-6344 GCA_031382605.1 Planctomycetota bacterium
CTTCGCCAGATCCATGAACGATTGATTATTGTGCCGCAGCGCTTCCGAAGACAGCGCTTTGAAAGCATCGGCAAGTTTGGCCTGAGCTTGATCCAGCAACAAAAGTTTTTCGCCCGCCGTTCGCCGTTCTTCTTCCAGCCGTGTCGTGAGTTCGGCAGTGCGCGCGCCTTGGTTGGCGTGCTCGCCGCGCAAGCGTTCAAGCATCGCGTCGGCGTCGCTGAGTCGGCCGCGTAATTCGCTCAGACTTCGTTCATTCGCGGCGAGGCGTTCGGTTAAAGTGGCTTGGTTCGTTTCGCCAATGGCATGTTCTGCCCGTGCTTCTTGTTGGGCTTCGTCATAGCCATGGCGAAAATGCTCCGCAGCGCGGTTTTTCAGCATGAACCACGTGAATATCGCGCCAGCAGCAGCACCGGCGATGAGCCACACCATCGGATCAAGCACCGTCGGCATGGTGGAAGCCATGGCATCCATAGTGGGTCCTTACCGGCGTTAGCCGTTAGCAATCACTTTCAGAGACGTAACCCTGTTGAAAGCGCTGCAGATGAATTTTCGTTCAATGATTTGCGGTGAGCAGATGGCTGTACCAACGGTGGCGCAGTGGACACAGAAGACGCAGATAAAACAAGCAGTAGCGAAAATGGAACGGCATGACCTCGCGTCACTCATGACCAAATAAGAACTTACAGCAAAAAAAGAGTCACTCGTTTGGTGAAGCCATTGATCACCAAGATTGGTATTCAAACCCTTACAAGTCGCAAATCACTCACTCGATATGAAATATTAACACCTGAAGTGTATCTCACTTCCAGTTTGTAAAAGCATCGAATTATTCCACTTTGTCGCTTGCGTCTTTCCCTTTGGAGAACCCCCATGTCATATTCAGTTCTTCAGCATTCTTTTGGCTTTTGCCCACAGCGTTTTTTTTCATGCCGTTCGAAAGGCCTCGCCGACTTTCTGCGCACGGCTGTTATTCCCCTGATGCTCATGTTGACATTGGCCGCCAATCTGAGCGGTGCCGTTTATCGGGGTAATACTTTCACGTACCTTCAGCCTGACGGCAGTGCGTTGCCCGTACAGTTGTGGGGCGACGATGATTATGCTGACGAAGAAACGGTCGACGGTTGGCGCATCGTCCGTGATCCGATCACTCAGTTTTGGTGTTATGCAGCATTGTCAGTCGACGGCATGCAATTGATTTCAACCAAAGTCGTCGCTGGAGTCGGCAGCCCTGACGCTCTTGGCATCAGCAAACATTTACGCATTGCCAAAGAGGAACGGCTGCGTCAGCACCGCGTCCACCAACGGGGTCGTGGGCGTGATGCGCGTGGTCGCCTGCAACGCGAAGTAGATGCTGCCGCTCCAGATGGCGTTATCGCTCGAAGTCCACCGTCTAGCACCACGGTGGGCGCTCGTCGTGGCCTAACTATGTTGTTTCGCTTTCCTGATTACCTTGTCGATGCCACCATCACTCAGGCACAGGTTGACACCTACTGCAATCAGGAAACTGGCTACACTGAGTTCGGCAATAATGGTTCTGTGCGCCAATACTTCTCTGACGTATCTGGTGGCCTGCTGACGTACACGAACCACGTCACCAACTACTTTACCACTCCCAATAATCGCGACTACTATACCGACGAAAGTATTTCTCAGGGTATTCGGGCACGAGAAATAATCCGACAAGGTCTGAATGCTTTGGAAGCAGCCAATTTCGATTTCCGCACCTTGGATTTAGATGGGGACGGAGTGATTGACGGCATCAATTGCTTTTATGCTGGCAATACGGTTAACGCTTGGGCCAAGGGCCTATGGCCTCATGCAAGCGGATTAAGTTGGACCTCGGCAAAAACTGGCCTTAGGGCCGGAGGCTACCAGATAACAGACATGCGCTCGACATTGCAGCTCGGTACTTTCTGCCATGAAAACGGCCACATGCTCTGCGACTATCCTGACCTCTATGATTATGACGGTAGTTCGGACGGTGGCCCTGGTGTCTTCTGCCTCATGGATGGCGGTGGGCATGGCACCAATCCAAATCCACCCTGCGGCTACCTGCGCTACAAATCCGGCTGGGGCACCGCGACGACTGTAAACGCGAGCACGAATATCCAGGCGTCGCTGACCGCTCAAAGTGGCACGCAGGTGCTCGGTCAGTTTTTGATTTTCAGCAAAAGCGCTACTGAATATTACCTTATCGAAAATCGTTTTAAGAGTGGGCGAGATTCGAGCCTGCCCACTGGCGGCATCGCCATCTGGCACGTTGATGAATTAGGCGATCATAGTGACGAGCGGTTCGCGCATCAGTCCAACCATGAGAACTTCGAATGCGCCCTGATTCAGGCAGACAATTTGCGCGACCATGAGTTCTCTGAAGGCAGCGACGCGGGCGACCTCTTTTACCTCGGTAATACGGCGGCTCTCTATACCGGCACTTTCAACGACAGTTCCGACGTTTCGGCGATGGACAACAATGCTCATTGGTGGGATGGAACCAATTCTGGCTTACGCTTGTCTGCGTTCTCGGCCAGGGGCAACACCATGACTTTGCAGGTAGGCACTACTTCGGTGTCACCTCCCTCCATCACGGCCCAACCCCAAGCTCGCAGCGTGAACGTCGGTCAGACCGCCAGCTTTACCGTTACCGCCACCGGCGCGGCGACGTTGACTTATCAGTGGAGAAAGAACGGAGTGCCTATCAGTGGCGCGACTTCATCCGGCTACATGGCTCC
Source organism: Planctomycetota bacterium (assembly GCA_031382605.1). Classification (GTDB taxonomy): domain Bacteria; phylum Planctomycetota; class UBA11346; order UBA11346; family UBA11346; genus BOG-1363. Next base: position 2,730 of record JANMYZ010000168.1, read on the forward strand.
TGCCACGGTCATTGCGGATAACGGAGCACGCTTTTCAGTCGTGGTACAAAACAGCCTTGGCAGTGTCACTTCAAATAACGCTGTGCTAACGGTGACATTAGTGAACCCAACATTGACATGGGCCACACCGGCGGCGATTGCATACGGCACGCTCCTGACAAACACCCAGCTGAATGCCAGCGCGAATGTCCCTGGCACTTTTGCGTACACTCCCGGCGTAGGCGCGTTGCTGAATGCGGGAAGCAGAACCTTGAGCGTGTTGTTTACCCCAACGGATTCAGCTCGATATGCGACGGCTTCGGCAACGGTATCCGTCAACGTGACCCAAGCTGCGCTGAGAGTAACCGCAAATAATGTGACCCGCGCCTTCGGTGTCGCCAATCCGACCTTTACCGGCACGGTCACGGGGCTCGTGGCTGGTGATGCCATCACCGCGACGTACGCGAGCAGTGCCACCACGATCACCAACGTTGGCACCTACGGTCCATCATCCAGCCAGGCGATCACGCCGACGCCGGTCGACCCCGGTACTCGTCTGGGCAATTACGCAGTCACTCTGGTTAAGGGCACGCTCACCATAACCCGGACGACGCTGAGCATCACGGCGACGGATGCAATCATGGCACCAGGACAGTCAGTGCCGATTTTGTCAGCCACTTCGATTGGCCTCATTGCCCCGGATACTCTCGACACCTTGGATACACCGCCGATCTTGGCCACCACAGCGACCACGACGAGCCCGGTCGGGACCTATCCCATTACCCTCAGTGCGGCGGCAGATCGAAATTACACCATCCAACTCATCAACGGCACACTGACGGTATCTCAGGATCCCGCAGGAAGTGGCTCAGGAGGTGGTGGTGGCGGTGGAAGTAAATGTGGCCTGGGAGCAGGACTCGCAACGCTCCTTTTCTCTCTGATGGCCACCATGCGATTGATGTTCGTGCGGCGCAGTAAGCGCTTGAAAAGATAAACCCTGAAACCGCAGTAGAGAACTATTTTACCGCAATACCCCGTTGGGCTCAAGGGGGTATTGCGGTGGACGTTTGAATTCTTACGGCCGCTACAGGTTGAATCACGTGGCGTCACACCTTCGCTGGCAGGAAAATGTTCGCCAAAGAAGATGCGGTGCGCTATCTGTCGTCTTTGGGATTACTTCCCGTGGCAGTTACGGAACTGCGCGCCTGATCCGCACGGGCATGGTTCAGTCGGAGCTGGGCGTTTGGTTGGCCCAGGACCGAGCAGGTCGGGAGCAGCCGGGCGCGGTGGTGCGAGCGGACGCGGTGGTGCTTCTCCGGCAGCTGCGGCTTTGAAGCCAGCGGCTTCCAGATGTGGCGCTGGGCCGACGCCTTCGGTTTCTGGTGGCTGCGCTTGGACTTGTAGACGGAAGAATAAACGCGCGACTTCGTGATTGATCAGCTCGGTCATGGTGTTGAACAAGCGATAGCCTTCTTCTTTGTAGCGCATGCGCGGATCTTTTTGCGCATACCCTTCCAGGCCGATGGCATGGCGCAGATGATCCATGGCGTACAGGTGATCTTTCCAGCGGCGGTCAATAACATCGAGCAAAACAAAGCGCATGACGTGGTCGTAGACCTCGCCCATTTCGGCTTTGCGCGCTTCCAGGGCTGTGGTGATGAGGCTCATCAACATCACCAAGCAGGCGTCGCCACCATCTTTGACCGGGATGGCTTCTGTGGCAGGAGCAGGCAGCCCAAATTCTTTGGCCACGGTATCGCTGATGCGTTGCGCAAGTTCATTGCCACGCGTGCCGTCTTCAGCGGTCTTTTGCACCACTTCATCCAGTGCTTTGCGATAAAGGCCGAGCAGCATTTTCTCCAGATCTTTGCCTTCAAGCACTTGTACGCGCTGACGGTAAATAATGGTACGTTGGCTGTTGGCGACTTGATCGTATTCCAGAAGATTTTTGCGGATGCCGTAGTGATATTCTTCGACCTTCTTCTGGGCCTTTTCCACCTGACGGCTGACCATTGGTGATTCGATCGGGATGCCATCTTTCAGGCCCATGCGGCGCATCAAGTTGGCCATCGTTGGGCCAGCGAAACGCTTCATCAAGTCGTCATCAAGGGACAGATAAAAGCGCGTTGAACCAGGATCGCCTTGGCGACCAGAGCGGCCGCGTAGCTGGTTATCAATACGACGACTTTCGTGGCGTTCGGTGCCAACAATACGCAGGCCGCCGATCTGGCGCACGTCGACGCCGGTACGCAAAACCGACGGCAGCGGCAAGGGACCAAAACCGGACAATCGACGTTTGGCGTTGACCGCCTTGAGCAATTGGTCCTTCGGTGAGCCATGCATTTTCTCAGCGTCTTGCTCGCCGACGAATTTCTTTACCCACAAATCGAGGGTCGCTTCGTCGATTTGTTCGGGCGAATCATTCGGCGTCAGGCGCTTGGGCATCAGCTCATGCGCTTGCCAATGTTTGAATGCTTCCTGTGCCGTCGTCGCGCCCAGCACGATGTCGGTGCCACGACCAGCCATGTTGGTGGCGATGGTGACTCCACCGAATTTGCCAGCTTTACTGACGATTTCGGCTTCACGTTGGTGCTGACGGGCATTGAGCACTTCGTGCGGCACGCCTTTACGGGTCAGCAATTCGCTCAGGCGTTCACTGACCTCAACCGAAATAGTGCCGACCAAGACCGGCTGGCCGATGGCGTGCAGCTCTTCGACTTCGGCGACGATGGCCTCGTATTTTTCGCGTTCGCTACCGTAGATCAGATCGGCCAAGTCGGTGCGCACGACCTGACGATTCGGCGGAATGGCGATGACTTCTAGTTTGTAGATGGCATTGAATTCGTTGGCCTCGGTCATAGCCGTGCCGGTCATGCCCGCGAGTTTGCCGTACAGACGGAAGAAATTCTGCAACGTGATGGTGGCGTAGGTCTGATTCTCTTCTTTGGTTTCGACGGCTTCTTTGGCTTCGATGGCTTGATGTAAGCCATCCGACCAACGACGACCTTCCATCGTGCGACCAGTGAATTCATCGATGATTTTGATCTGACCGTTTGAGACCAAATATTCTTTGTCGCGGTGATAAAGGTGGTGCGCTTTGAGCGCGTTGTCCAAGAAGTGCGGCAAGTGCATGGCGTCGCCGTCGTACAGATTCGGCACGCCAAACAATTTCGCGGCTTTATCAATGCCTGTATCGCTTAACGTGATGTGGCGATCTTTGATGTCGACTTCAAAATCTGCGCCAGCGGCAAGTTGAAGCGCTACTTCATTGGCTTGGGCGTAGAATTGCTTCCGGCCAATCGCGGGACCACTGATAATCAACGGTGTGCGGGCTTCGTCGATCAAGACTGAGTCGACTTCATCGATCACCACAAAAGAGCGGCGGGTCTGGACCTGTTCATCCAGCGCGCTGGCCAAGTTGTCGCGTAGATAATCGAAGCCGAATTCATTATTGGTGCCGTACGTCACATCGCAGGCGTAAATTTGTTTACGCAAAAATGGCGGCTGTTGGTTCTGAATGGCGCCAACCGTGATGCCAAGAAAGCGCAACGTGGGCGCATTCCAGGCGGCGTCGCGAGCCGCAAGGTAATCGTTCACCGTAATGACATGCACGCCGCGCCCACCGAGCGCATTGAG
>JANMYZ010000191.1:0-1640 GCA_031382605.1 Planctomycetota bacterium
GCTCCGCCGGGTGGGGTTCTATCCATCGCGGTTTTTAGGGTGATAGCTACTCCAACGTAAACCACTGCACTTCGACGCGGCGGTTCTTTTCCGAATCAGTGCCAGCGGGTTCTTCCCAACCGCGACCGACGTTTTCAATGCGCTTGGGGTCGATCTTCGCGCGTTCGATCAGGGCTTTACGTACTTCAGCAGCACGGGCTTTGGAAGGCTCAACGGCTTTCAGCGCCATATTGCGCACCATCGTTTCGCCACCTTGATCACGGAATTGGGACACCATCGAATTGTCGGTGTGGCCGCGCAGCAACACCATCGAACCTGGACTGATCTGCAAATAGCCTTTGATGGTGTCGAGATATTTGAGGTTTTCTGGCGCGTCCATGTTCAGCGCTGACGAGTTCGGCATGAACAGAAAGCGGATGTCTTTACTCAGCAGCGGTGCCCCTTCGATCGCGCTCGCAGAGCCGGTTTTAATCGGCGCGATGGCGATTTTTTGGCCGGTGAACGTGCCACTGGCTTCGGCGGCTTTGAGTGCGGTCACGTCGACGAAGCGTTCCGCGTCAACCGGATTAGGAATGAGTTTGCCGTAGGCCAAAACGGAGGACTGATAAATCCCGCCGAAGCTTCCGGCGGCGTCAATGGTGCCATTAAAGAACGCGAGGTTTTCTGGGAGATTACTGAAATGGACGCGCGCTAATTCCTCTTTGGTTTCTTCGGGAGTCCACTCGAAAGCTTTCGCAATGGCCGCAAGGTGCGGTTTCGGGTCATCGCGCAGGGCCTGATTCCCAGCGATAATTCCAGCTACGAGGCCTTGCACCGCTTTGGGATTCGCTTCGGCGAAACCTTTGTTGACCACCAAAATATCAGCGACGACCAGCAGGTTTTTGTTGGATACCAACATGCGGGCTTTGCCTTTTGAGGCTTCGATGACTTCAAACGTTTTGGGCGCCCAACTGACGCAGCCAGCGAGCCGGGGCTTGGGCGATGACAGTTCTTTCAAAAAGACATCGCCCGCGATGAATGCGTCTTCGCAGAAAACTAAGCCAATGCAGTTTGGCGGTGGCGTGGTCGATAAGTCGGGCAACACGACGACTTCAAGCCCAGCTTCTTGGGCGAGATAGCGAATAAAAAATTCTGCCTCGTTGAACTGCGAGGCGACCAGAATCTGTCCGGCAAGATCGTTGACCTTCTTAATTCGCTCAGCCACCACCACGCCATCGGCGCCGCGACTAAAGCCAATCTGGACCGGAACGGTGACGTGAAACTGGCGCCCCATGACCGCCAAAACATCAACGGTAGTGGCTGAAGCCGCAAATTTTCCGTTATTGAGTTGCGACCAGTTTTCACCTTCGCTCATCGACAGCTTCACCTGGACGCCAAATTGTTTGGTAAAGATGGATTCAGGATTCGGCTCAAGACCGCCATTCGCCGCGATAAGACCGGCATATCCTGCGTATTCGCTAATGTCGATTTCGATGACGTTGTTCTTCGGCGTATAGGTCGCAGCAGCGTCCAGATGCGGAACGGTCGTTGCCGGTTCAATCAGTTGTGTAATTGGCGCGCCTGCGATGGCTTCACCAGTGGCACGTGCTTCGTTGACCGTCGCGCCCGACCCACCGCCGGTTGAGTCATGTTTGACCGGC
>JANMYZ010000221.1:0-3265 GCA_031382605.1 Planctomycetota bacterium
AGATCAGAGACGATGGCGATCATGTGCGGTAACCATCGGGCCATGAATCGGTGCATTCGCAGTACAGTCGCGCCATCATCGCGACGTTGAGCCCGACGACGGTATCCCAGGCACCTTGAAGGTCGGCGACGAAACGATCGCCGGTTTCTTGAATCGCATACGCACCAGCGCGTCCGTCACTTTCGCCGGAGGCAACATAGGCCTCGATGTCTGCTTGGCTCATCGGCAGCATGGTTACTTTGGTCATGGCAATGCGTGCGGCTTCGCTGTGCTGGCCGGCATCAATGCGCAGACAACAATGCCCGGTGTAAACCACATGGGTGGTGCCTTGCAGCTGGCTTAGCATACGAACCGCGTCGGCCCGATCGGCAGGTTTGCCGAATATGTGTGAGCCCAGCGCGACCACGGTGTCTGCGCCAAGGACGACGATGGGGCTCGTCTTTTGTTGCTCGGCGCTCAACACGGCTCCGGCGGCTTTTGCCCGAGCACGCTCCAGCGCCAGCACTTGAGGATTGGGGAACGACACCGTTTCTTCGTCACACGTCGAATCGACGATGGAAAAAGCGATACCTGCACGCTGCAGGAGCATGGCGCGTTGGGGACTACGACTGGCGAGGTAAAGCACGACTAAGGATAGGCCACACTCTGAAATATCGCAAGTCGGGGTTCACGGTCGTCTGTGAAAACCCTCTCAGAGACTTGTCTTGCTAGTGGTTTGTGTCCAGTCTGGCAATTCCATCTTGCAGGATTCGCGACTTACGCCACGACCCAGCCATGCCTACACTCGCCGGCCCACGTTCCCGCCGCCTTTTTTCTGCCGCCAAGCGGGTCATCCCTGGGGGAGTCAATTCGCCCGTGCGCGCGTTCAAACGCCTTGGCGGGCAACCGCTAGTGCTGGTCAAAGGATCTGGCGCTCAGGTAGAAGACGCCGATGGGAAGTCGTACATCGACTATGTGCTCAGCTGGGGCCCGTTGCTGCACGGCCATGCTCACCCGCAGGTGGTGAAGGCGGTTCAGCGCGCCGCTGAACGTGGGTTAGGCTTTGGCGCGCCAACGCCAGCAGAAGGCGAAATGGCATCGTTGTTGTGTCGCGCTTTGCCAGGAATGGATCAAGTTCGTCTAGTCAGTTCGGGCACCGAAGCGACCATGACCGCCTTGCGTTTAGCGCGCGCCGCGACCGGACGCGATCTGATTATTAAATGCGACGGCGGGTATCATGGCCACGCCGATCATTTGTTAGTCGCTGCGGGAAGCGGCTGCGCCACGCTCAATCAGCCTGATTCTACCGGTGTTCCCGCCGCTTTTGCGGCGTTGACGTTATCGGTTCCGTATAACGATCTGCGCGCCGCAGAAAAAGTTTTTCGTCGTCATCGCGGCCGCATTGCGGCGTTCATCATCGAACCCGTCGCGGGAAACATGGGATTCGTTTTACCGGACACCGGTTACCTGGCGGGATTGCGCAAGCTCTGCACCACGCATGGCACGTTGTTGATTTTCGATGAGGTCATGACCGGCTTCCGTACCGCCTGGGGCGGCTATCAACGGACGTGTGGCGTACGTCCTGATCTGACCTGTCTTGGCAAAGTGGTCGGCGGTGGATTACCGGTCGCCGCTTATGGTGGCAGTCGCCAATTAATGGCGAACATGGCGCCGCTCGGCGGTTGTTACCAAGCGGGAACTCTCAGCGGCAATCCGGTCGCGTTAGCGGCGGGCTTGGCCACGCTCAAACTGGCATCGAAACCTAAATTTTATCAGCAACAGACGATCAAACTGACCAGCTTGCTGACGGGCCTGCGTGAACTCGCTGATCGTCGTGGCATTCCGCTGCAACTGGCGCAAGCCGGTATGATGTGGGGTTTCTTTTTCAGCGATCGTCCCGTGCGCTCCTATGCCGACGCCTTGGCGACCGACACCCAGCGTTGGAAGAAATTCTGTCTGACGATGTTCCGCGAAGGCGTGTACCTGGCGCCGAGTCCTTTCGAAGCCGCGTTTTGGTCCAGCGCGCATGGACCTGCTGAGATCCGCAAAACCTTGGCCGCCGCCGCCATCGCCTTTGATTCGTAAAGCTTAAAACGGCTCAGCGTCGATGATCGAGCGACCGCGCCCATTTCATTTTGGGCGTGGTCGCTAGCGTTTGCCGCCTTCTTTGTTGGGCGTCGCTTTCTGATGCCCACTTTTGGAGTGTCCTCATGAGTTCAGCCGCTCTTTCTCCGCTCAAAATCGCAAAATTCGGCGGCACGTCCGTGGCCACAGCGGCTCAGTTGCGCAAAGTGCAGGCGATCATCGACGCCGATCCGCAACGTCGCGTGATCGTTCCTTCGGCGCCAGGGAAGGCCGACGCAAAAGATACCAAGGTCACGGATTTGTTGTACTTGTGCCAACAGCTCGCGGCAAAGGGTCAGCCGCTGGGATCCGTGTGGGACAACATCGCGAAACGCTTTACCACCATCATCGCCGACCTGGGGCTCACCCTCGACCTGACGCCCGTGCTTACTGACGTGCGTCAACGCATCGAACAAGGCGCCAACGCTGATTACGCCGCCAGCCGTGGCGAAGCGATTCACGGCCGAGTTTTGGCTGTTTTGTTAGATGCTGAATACGTTGACGCAGCAGAGGTGATCTTCTTCGATCGTTCCGGGCGTCTGGATGCGAAGACCTACCAGGCAATCAAAGCTCGTTGTTCAGGCCCAGGCCGCTATGTCATCCCAGGTTTTTACGGCTCGGCTTTCAATGGCGACATCAAAACGTTCAGTCGCGGCGGATCCGATGTCACGGGTGCGGTGGTTGCCAACGCCTTGGACGCCGTGATCTACGAAAATTGGACCGATGTGTCGGGCGTCTTGATGACCGATCCGCGAGTGGTGTCGGAAGCCAAGTCAATTACGGAAATAACCTACCGAGAATTGCGAGAATTGTCGTACATGGGCGCCAGCGTCCTGCATGAAGAAGCGGTTTTTCCCGTACGCGGAAAGCGCATCCCGATTAATATTCGCAACACCAATCGCCCTGAAGATCCCGGCACCCGCATTGTTGCTGAGCGCGATCCCGGGCACCAAGTGGTGGTTGGCATCGCCGGAACCAAAGGATTTACCGTCATTAACCTCGAAAAGGCGATGATGAATTCCGAGGTCGGTTTCGGCCGCCGCGTGCTCGACGTGTTCGAACGCTTGGGCATTAGCTATGAACATACGCCAACCGGCATCGACACCATGTCGGTGGTGCTTTCTGATCGTCAATTGATGGATGAAAGACAAGTCAGCAAACT
>JANMYZ010000232.1:0-5216 GCA_031382605.1 Planctomycetota bacterium
CGACTACAGACCACAGGATCGTTCTGTGACGTCGCACAAAACTGGTAGTCGCAAACGGTAGCCCGTAACCTGCTCATCATTCTAAAACTCAGCATTATTGCTCTCGCACAGCACTGTGTACTCCGTCCGAGCTTGATGGGTTTTTATTGCCCCACGCTGAATTCGCCTCAAGGTCCACCTCAATGGAACCGCACGACACCTCGGCTACTCCGCTGCATCACCACCACGGTCGCGGTGTCTCTCATAATCCTCGTAATCGTTTTGAGTCGCGTGATCTGGTCCCAGGGCCCGATTGGGATCCGAGCGAGAATCCCGCGCCCGCCACCGTCGTCTTTGAAGACGATAGCAAATCGTTGATCACCACTCAGGACAGCCCCGACATTCCGTTCAGCGCCAGCCTGAATCCTTATCGCGGGTGTGAACATGGCTGCGTGTATTGCTACGCTCGACCATATCATGAGTACCTTGGCTTTTCTGCTGGGCTTGATTTTGAGACTAAGTTACTGGCCAAGCGCAACGCCGCAGAACTCCTTCGACGTGAATTATCATCGCCATCATGGACGCCAAAAGTCCTCGCCGTCAGTGGCGTCACCGACTGTTATCAGCCAATTGAACGGCGACTGCGCATAACCCGCGCGTGCGTCGAGGTCCTTGCCGAATTCCGTAATCCCGTTTCTTTCATCACGAAAAATAAGCTCATCACTCGCGACATCGATCTCTTCCGTCGTCTTCATGAACACCACGCGGTATCCGTCACCATCACCGTCACCACGCTGAATGCAGAACTCGCCCGTGACCTGGAGCCGCGTGCATCGGTTCCCGCCGCGCGCCTCGCTGCCATTCGCGAATTAGCCGACGCTGGAATTCCGGTTGGCGTCAATGTTGCGCCGGTCATTCCTGGACTAACCGATAGCGAAATTCCCACCATCCTTGCTGCGGCAGCCAAAGCCGGGGCCACGCACGCTGGCTACACCATCGTCCGCTTGCCGCACGGCGTCGCGGACTTGTTCAGCGCTTGGCTTGATCGCGTCGTTCCCAACGCCAAGAATAAAATCCTCCATCGCATTGAAGCAATGCGTGGAGGTAAACTCAACGATACCCGCTTCGGTTCACGCATGGTTGGCGAAGGTGTTTTTGCTGAGCAAATCGCACAAATGTTCGAACTTGGTCGTCGTCGCGCAGGAATTCCAGCCGAGCATCCGCCGTTATCGACAGCGGCGTTTCGTAGCCCGCACGGGAAACAGCTCAGCATATTCGAGAACTTTTGAAGCTAAAAGTTGAGATGGATAGAACACAGAGACCCAGAGAACCAGAGCAGGAAATGAATGAGATACTTTTGAACGCTTGCTTCAAAGATGAGCCGACTATTCAAACTAACTTCTTATTTCTTCCTCTGGTACTCTGGTGCTCTGTAGTACTAAGGTTCAATTTCTCCGTGCTATCCGAAGAAATCGCCACACGTACGAAAGGAAAGAAAGCAGGGCGAGGGCTAAACCACAGAGGGCACAGAGAAAGGCAAAAGGCATTCTGATTTTCCTCTGTGACCTCTGTGGCCTCTGTGGTTAGACTTCTGCGATCGTAGTCTTCGCTTGGGCTCCGGCTACGCTGGCCTGGGTTCTATTCCTGCATCCAGCTAAAATCACCGCCGTTGATACGTCCCCAGCCACCGCTTGCCGCAACTTTCCCTGAGTAAGTATTCCACCGCATGCCGCTGAGCGATTTTCATCCAGCGATACGCTCGTGGTTCCAGACCAACCTCGGCGAGCCCACGCCGCCACAGCGGCAAGGTTGGCCAGCGATTCGTTCCGGGGCCAACGTGCTGATTGCCGCACCAACCGGTACAGGAAAAACGTTGTCGGCGTTTCTGTGCGCTATCGACGCGCTGGTCAAACAGGGACCATATTTAGGTGATGGCACGCAAGTATTGTATATCTCGCCACTCAAAGCGCTGAGCAACGACATCCAAAAAAATTTGGCCGTCCCCCTCGCGGGCATTGCGACGGCGGATGCATTCGTACCGCGCATTCGCGTGAGCGTTCGTACCGGTGACACCGCCGCGTCGGAACGAGCCAAGATGGTGCGCAAGCCACCACACATTTTGGTCACCACGCCAGAGTCGTTGTATATTTTGCTCAACAGTGGCGGTGGTCGCGGAATGCTGCGCACGGTGCGCACGGTCATTGTGGATGAAATTCACGCCTTAGCGGGCAATAAGCGCGGCGCTCATTTAGCCTTGTCACTCGAACGTTTGGAAGCATTGACTGGCCCGGTTCAACGCATCGGTTTATCGGCCACGCAAAAACCGCTGAGCGACATTGCTGATTTTTTAGTTGGCGTCGAGCGTACCTGCACAGTCATTGATGCCGGACATCTGCGGCACATGGATATCGGCGTCGAAGTGCCGCAATCGCCGTTAGAAGCCATTGGTTCGCATCAAATCTGGAGCGAACATTATGAACGCATGGTCGCCTTAATCGGTGAACACCGCACCACGTTAGTGTTCGTCAATACGCGAAAGTTATCTGAACGCCTCGCGCTACGTCTGAGCGAACGACTGGGGCAAGAACACGTCGCCTGCCACCATGGTTCGCTCAGCAAAGAACGTCGCTTCGACGCGGAACAACGATTGAAAGAAGGTCGCTTAAAAGTTCTGGTCGCCACCGCCTCGCTTGAACTGGGCATCGATATCGGCGATGTCGATTTGGTCATTCAAGTCGGTTCGCCGCGTACCATCGCATCTTTTCTGCAACGCGTTGGCCGCGCAGGTCACGGCATCCATCGCACGCCGAAGGGCCGGATATTCCCCCTCACCCTCGATGAACTGGTGGAATCTGCCGCGCTGATTCGTGCTGTGCAGTTGAAAGAACTTGATCGCATTCCTCAGCCACTTCAGCCGCTTGATCTGTTGGCACAACAATTAGTCGCGGCTTGTGTCGCTGAAGTGTGGGATGAAGACGCGCTCTACGCCTGTTTACGTCGTGCGTGGCCGTATCGTGAATTGAGCCGTGATGATTTTGCTGCGGTGGTGGCGCTGCACACCAGTGGACGCCGCGCGTTGCTCCATCACGACGGGGTCAATCGCCGTTTGCGCGCGGCAAAACGTGCACCATTGGTGGCGGTGACTTCCGGCGGAGCGATTCCCGACAACGCCAATATGCAAGTACGCGAAGATCCCAGCGACACGTTGGTCGGTACGCTTGATGAAGATTTTTCGCTCGAATCGAGCCCCGGCGACATCTTTCAATTAGGTAATACCAGTTGGCGCATTCTGCGAGTCGATGGTCGCGCAGGCGTTGTTCGCGTTGCCAACGCCGCCGGAGCACCACCAACGATTCCTTTCTGGTTAGGTGAGGCCGCCGGACGTTCACGCGAACTCTCCTCTGCCGTTGGTCATGTGCGCGAAGATTGCGATGGTCCAGGGTGGGGCACCGCCGTTGGTTTAGATGCCGGTGGAGCAGCACAATTGCATGCCTACCTCAGCGCCGGTAAAGCCGCGCTTGGTGCGACGCCGTCCTCAACCATGGTTATCGCCGAACGTTTTTTCGACGACAGCGGCGGCATGCAGTTGATCATTCACGCGCCGTTTGGTTCGCGCATCAACCGCGCCTGGGGACTTGCACTGCGGAAACGTTTTTGTGGGGGCTTTGGTTTTGAACTGGAAGCCGCAGCAACGGAAGAAGCTATTCTGTTATCGCTCGCACCCACTACTAGTTTTCCATTAGCGGAAGTATTTACCTATCTATCGCCCGCCAGCGTGCGCGATTTGCTGGTGCAAGCCTGCATTACCGGCGGCCAATTTGAAACTCGCTGGCGCTGGAATATCCAGCGCGCGCTGTTGGTTGAACGTTTTAACGGCGGAAAAAAAGTTCCTCCGTTCTTAACCCGCATTCGTTCAAATGACGCTTTAGTGGCTGCTTTTCCGCAAGTATTGGCCTGCCCGGAAAATCTTCCCGGAGGACCACTCCCCATTCCTAATCATCCGCTGGTCCAACAAACCATCACGGACTGCTTGACCGAATTGATGGATATCGACGGACTGATGCAGGTCCTCGCCGATATTCGCAGTGGTCGCATCGCCACTCGCGCCGTTGAAACCACTGAGCCAAGTCCTTTCGCGCGCAGCATTATTTCAGCCGCGCCCTATGCCTTTCTTGACGACACGCCTTTTGAAGAACGGCGCACACGCGCCGTTGCGCCTGCTGGCAGTCGCGCACCTCCACCAGTGACCGATCTTGATCCGCTGGCGGTGGTAGAGATTCGTGAGCAAGCATGGCCGCAGCCGCGCGATGCGGAAGATGTGCATGAAGCGCTGCGCTGGATGGGATATGTAACCACCGACGAGGGGCAGCCGTGGGCCGCCTGGCTTATACAGCTGCAAAGCGGCGGACGCGTGGTGCGCGAAAATGACCGTTGGTATGCGGCGGAAACCAACCGTACCGATTTTCTTACGCTTACTCGCGGTCGTCTCGAAGCGCTGGGACCGATCGCGAGTGATGATTCCATCTATGTCGAACTAGAAACGCGCGGAGAAGTCTTGCGCACGCGACTGGCTGGTCAGGCGATGTGGTGTAATCGCCGCCTGCTGGCGCGCATCCATCGTTTGATGTTGGATCGTCAACGACGCGAATGGAAACCGGTTTCGGCAGAGCAATTCCTGCATTTCCTGACCCGTTGGCAGGGAGCACATCCGACTACGCAACTTGAAGGACCACGCGGCGTCATGGCAGCGATCACGCGCCTTGCAGGTTTTGCTTTACCTGGACCTGCGTGGACGGGAAAAATTTTACCACTGCGAGTGCGTGGATTTAAGCCGGAATGGCTCGACCAATTATGTTTGTCCGGCGAAGTCGCCTGGGGCAGACTGTGGAGCGTCCCCGCTGCGGGCCGTCCATCGCTCTCACAGGTGCCGATTTGCTTACTGCCACGCGTTGACCTCGATCACTGGCTCGCACTCGCACCACCAGTGGAAAGCGAAACACTCGGTGGAAATGCGCGTGCGGTATTATCGGCGCTCGACGCACGTGGCGCATTATTTCAACACGAACTGGTGCGAGCGAGCGGACTATTACCTGAGCACACCGAAATGGCGCAGGCCGAACTGATCGCCCATGGCTTGATTACGTGCGATACCTACGGCGCTATGCGTTGGCTGTTACTATCTTCTGAACGACGCGGCCGTGCGCTGACCCCAGGCGGACGTTGGAGTCGCCTGCGCC
>JANMYZ010000243.1:0-4043 GCA_031382605.1 Planctomycetota bacterium
CGCAAGCTGAGGTCCTGGGACAAATCGGAAGATCATCCTAAAAACGCAGTAGAGAACCATTTTACCGCAAAGCAGCAAAGAGCGCAAAGGACTTACATCAAAAACAAGACTCATCTGTTTGGTGAAGTCCTTGATCATACGAAATTGAGTTCAAAACCCTACCTTTCCTTTGTGTCTTTGCGTCTTTGCGTTGGAAATTTGAATTCCTACTGCCGCGTTTAGGATCATTGGACGGTGGCAACTTGGCCGACGGGAACCAAGCCCAGGCGATCTGGCCGGGCCCCCTCTGCTGCGGCTTCCCATTTTAGGCCCTGAAATGGTTTGGAGGCCTGTACTTGCAGGCGTTCCCAGCTCCAGGCTGGATCGCGGGTGCCGCGCCACAACAGGCCGACATCCTGCGCGGTGATGGTCAGGCCATTGACCGCCGGGACGCGAGCGCCGTCGATTTTTATTCCCACAGCAACGCCGCGAATAGCCACGTCACGCAAGGTGGCGCTGACTCCGCCGCGAAGATCAAGACCCGTCATGCCGGATACCGCCGGTTCGATGATCACGGCGTCAAGGTCGAGCTGCCCGTTGATCGCCAAGATCGCCGGGCCGGTTCCGCTGCCGCCTTGGCTTTGGCCGCCTAAGCGTGAACGCGCGATTTCGATTCGACCATCTTGTAAAACGGTCGCAGGCAGGTGATCAACCACGCAATCTTCCAGCGCGATCGCGCCCTGCAAATCCACCACGACTCCACCTTTCAGCGTGAGCGCGTGCAGGCGGAGCTGTGCTCCGTTGGAAATCACCTGGCCGGTAATCTTGCCGCCGCTGACGATGGCGCGCGTTCCCACCATGGCCTCGACAGCGACTCCGCCAACGTGCGCTAACTCAATGCCGATGAGATAAAAGCCGGTCAAACCAGGCTCAAAACGCACGAGCGGTACGTCGCTGGCGACGCCCGCGTCGACAATACGTACTCCTGCTCGCTCTGCTTTGATGGTGACGCCGACGTGCGCCACGCCAAATCGCCAGGGTCCGGGGTAGTCGCCGGGTTCAAGCACCAGCATACGATTTTCTTGTTGTCCAATGCCCGCCAACACCACCGCGAAAGTCGCCGGAGAAACACGTTGGCCGCGATCGGTCATGCGCGACAGGCTCCATCCGCCGACGCTCACCAGGACCAATGCGCCAACCAAAACGCCAATCGATAATGGAACACGCTTGGTCTTTTTCGGAATGCGCACCGTCGGATGCATCAACACGTGTTCTGATGACGAGCTTTGATCACTGCCATCGCCAATCGCTGACGAAGCTGGCGGAGGAGCCGCGTGACTGGCCGAACCACCAACCGCTGAGAGCGCGGTTTCTTGCGTCAAAACCAGCGCTGGCGCCAGTGCTTTAAGTCCGTTCAGCACTTCGTCCCAGGTGTTGAAACGCCGCTTGCGGCTCTTCTCCAACATGTGTCCGAGTAACTTGATCATGCCCTCGCTAATACCGATTTCACGCAGCGGGCCCAGATCAGCGCTCTCGGTCACCTGTTTGTACATGATGATGGTCGAGCTCTTGCCGACATGCATGGTCTGGCCCAGCAGCGCGTGATAGGTCGACGCTGCCAGACTGTAAATATCAGCCCGTTGATCGAGATCAATTTCCCCAGACGCCTGTTCTGGCGGCATGTAATGCGGAGTTCCCAGCGCCATACCGGCACCGGTCAACATGCCTTTACTGTCGTCGTCAGGCGTGCCTTCAATCATAACTTTGGCCAAACCAAAGTCGCAAATCTTCGCACAAAATGGTTCGGCAACACCTGAGCGCGGCGGCGCCAACATCAAGTTCGCGGGTTTCACATCGCGATGCAGAACGCCGTGATTCCACGCATAACGCAATGCGCTGGACAACTGCCACAGCAGCACAATGGCTTGATCTTCATGCATTTTCCCGCGTTCGGTCATGCGCTGTTTTAAGCTCGGACCTTTGATCAATTCCATCACCAAGTAGCGCTGACCTTCGACGTCACCGGCAGCCAACGATTGGGTGATATGCGGATGCCTCAGCCGCATCGAAGCACGCGCTTCGCGCTGAAAACGCCGCGCATTTTCCTGATTATTCACCAGCTTCGATGACAGCAATTTTACTGCTGCTTCTTGCCCAGCAGCATTCACCGCGCGAAAAACGTCGCCCATTCCACCACTGCCGATGCGGCCTTGCAGCACGTAGCCTTCGACCTCCAACGCGCGAATGGAATGTGAACTGGCATATTTGCGCAACTCGCGGGCCTGGGCATCGGTCACAAATCCCAGATCCAACAACAAGAACCACAAACCGTGTTCGACTCCACGATCAGCTAACGTTTGCTGCTCTTTCTTGGCCCGCTCCACCTGCTCCACCGTGAGCATGTGGTTGTCGAGCGCCAATTGCACCATCCGTTGATCTTCCATAGGGGTTCAGTCTACCACTGAATGTGCGAGTTCGGCAACTGCTTCTACGGGCTATGGGCTACAGACAGCTACGAGCTGCGAGCTGCGAGCTACAAACAGCTACGAGCTACCAGCTACGAGCTACAAACAGCTACGAGCTACGAGCTGCGAGCTACGAGCTAAAGATCGTACTGCGACATCGCATATGAACCTGTAGCTCGAAATTCGAAACTCGTAGCTCGTAGCTCGTAGCTCGTAGCTGCGCAGCCTAATGCGATCGCGGATGAAATTTCCGATGCACCTCAATCAGTCGTTTCGCGTCGACATGCGTATAGCGCTGCGTGGTGGTCAGGTTGGCATGGCCAAGAAGCTCCTGCACCGAACGCAGGTCGGCGCCGCCTTCCAACAAATGCGTGGCGAAACTATGGCGTAGCAAATGGGTGTAGACCGGTTTGGTAA
This sequence comes from Planctomycetota bacterium, assembly GCA_031382605.1. GTDB lineage: Bacteria > Planctomycetota > UBA11346 > UBA11346 > UBA11346 > BOG-1363. Next base: position 2,862 of record JANMYZ010000243.1, read on the forward strand.
TCCCGGCGCGCAGGCCGGCGTCATGAACTAATTTCCATAACGCATGACGTGATAGCGGTCGGCCTTTGGCGGTCACCAGCAGATTTCGGCATTTATTTTGAGGATCTAGCTGCGGACGCAGATCATCTCGGTAACGGCGCAAGGCTGAGCGAGCGCGCTCGCCCAGCGGAACCATCCGCTCTTTGCCGCCTTTTCCATGCAGCTGAACCAACGCCGCATGCTGTTTGAGATCCTCTAAGCCGATGCCGACCACTTCGCTGGCACGTCCGCCACAGGCATAGAGCAGCTCAAGCGCCAGCCGATCCCGCAGGCGCAACGGTCCATCGGCGACGGCATAGAGCAGGCGCTCGACCTCTTCGACCGACAATACTTCCGGCAGGTGGTTCCATAACTTCGGCATTTGCGCCAGCTGAATACGATCACGCTCCAGCAATTTTTCGCCGACCAAATAACGCGTGTACATGCGCAACGACACCAGCAATCGTACGAGCGACGCGGACGCCAATTTCCGTTCATCGCGCAGCCAAGCCAACATGCGACCGACCTCATCCGGGCCACAGGTTGCCAGATCCAGTGCCAGCGCCGCCAACGCGATATGCACCAGGGCCAAATCCCGTCTATAGGCGGCCAACGTATTGCCGGATAAACCCAGTTCGAGCTGGCAATAAGCCAGAAAAGCACTGCGGGCATCGAGCATGGCTGGGGTTTAGCGCGAGTGGGGGATGATGCTATCGGCTGCGCGGCCGTACGGCCGCACAGCCGCGAGCTACGAGCTACCAGCTACCAGCTACGAGCTGCAAACAGCTACGAGCTACGAGCTACGAGCTACGAGCTTCGAGCTTCGAGCTTCGAGCCTGTGGTCATTCGCCTCTAGCTCGTAGCTGGTAGCTCGTAGCTGGTAGCTAGCCGAAGGCTCGTAGCTATTCGAAGGCCGATTCCGTCCTAGCCTTCGCGCATGCGTCAACCGCCGAAAAATCCAAGACCACGTCCTTCTTCCAGCGACGGCGAGCGGCCTGCGCGTGGCGCTCGACCACCGCGTGACGGCGCCCGTGAGCGCCCAGGGCGAGCCGAGCGCGGAGAAAGACCTGCGCGGCCTGCGCGTGAGGAACGCGGAGAACGGCCGCAACGTGCTGGTCGTGGAGAGCGACCAGAGCGTGGGGAACGGCCTGCGCGTGGCGAACG
>JANMYZ010000261.1:0-1771 GCA_031382605.1 Planctomycetota bacterium
TCTACGACGCATCGAACTCGCCGTGCTGATGCATGCCGGACGAGCCGAAGACACCCGCCAAGCCGTATTAGCGCTGTTGGCGAAAGAACCCACCGACGCCGAACTGTGGCGCCATTTGGCGTGGGCTGCGCAAGAAACGAAGCGTGATGACGAAGCGCTCGCTGCACTCGAAGCGGCGATGATGCTTCAGCCTAACGACCGTTCGCTACGACGTTCACTGGCAGAATCGCAACTCGCGCGCGGGATGCCACAGGCCGCCTTCGCCACGGTGAAAATATTGGTTGGTCAGCCACCATTGACTGAGGTTCTGAGCGACGAAGCGCTGATGATTACCGCGAGTCGCGCAGCCGCTGAAGCTGGCGAACTTCAGCAGGGACGCGCGTGGCTCTCCGCCATTCCAGAAACCAAACGCACGCGTCCGCTACGCTTACAAGCGGCGCGACTCGCCATCCAAGCTGGCGATCAACAAGCCGCAGCAGCAGCGCTCGATGCGCTGATCGCGCTGGGCGAACAAGACGCCGCCGTACTGACCTGGGCTGGCTCGCTGGCTGAGCAACGTGACGATCTGGCTCGAGCGGAAACATTGTATGTGAAAGCCAGCAGCAGCGAGAGTGCCGCTGCCTCTGCCGCATCTTTGCGGCTCGTCGCGCTGTACATCAAACAACAACGCCTCGACGACGCGCGCGTGGTGTTGGCGACTCATCTCGCCAAGCGGCCAGATGATCAGCAGGCAAAAGCATTGCAGGCGCAATTAGATCGACCCAGCAAACCGCGTTGATTTTGTATGGCTCTACAGCGTTTTGTATGGGTTCCATCTCATTGGACAGCCAAAGAAGAAATAATCGAACAGGAGGCGCGGAGACGCGGAGAGCGGAGGAGGGGAGGGTTTTTTTTCGGAGAGAATGATCGTTCTCCATCCTTTTCCTCCTCTTACCTCAGCGTCTCCCCCCCACCTGTTCGATTTGTCTTCCCGTTTTGATGAGTCGCTCGGACTATGAAAAGACCCACACAGAACGCCGCAGAGCCTTTTTTATGAGTACGACCAACGAAACCGTAACGAATCCACCCGCGCACAACGCTGATGGCCCCGCCACCATTCGGCGCATTGGTTGGCTGCATTTTTTCAACGATTTAACTCTCGATTTTCTCACGCCATTATTGCCAGCCGGAGTCGGACCAGCGTGGCTCGGCGTGATGGAAGGCATTGCCGACGGCGTCGGCCAGGTGCTAAAACTCTTCACCGGTCGAGCCAGTGATCGCAGCGGAAAACGCGCATCGTGGGTGGCATTGGGCTACCAAGCCAACGCCATCGCGCGGCCATTAGCAGGCATCGGAATGTTGCTCGCCTTGCCATGGTGGATTGTCGCCTGTCGCGTTGCCGACCGCGTCGGTAAAGGTCTGCGTGGATCGGCCACCGATGCGTTAGTCGCTGATTGGACCGACGATCAGCATCGCGGTCGGGTGTTCTCGCGCATGCGCATGATGGACCATCTGGGTGCAACCATCGGCGGACTGTCTGCTGCACTGGTGGCTTGGAGTTTGCCGCCCAAACAACTCGGTTGGGCGGTCTGTTCATTGGTGACGATTGCGCTGTTGGTGGTGTGGCTCAGTCGCGGATTACGCGACGTGCCACCAACTCCGTCTGTTACTTCTCGTCCTTCCGTCACCGGCTGGTGGCCACAGCGCGGACCGGTGCGCGCAGCACTGTTGGCGATCGGCATCGCCGGATTAGCCAGTCGTGTAAGTCCGCGATTAGTGTTGGTCTTAGTCG
>JANMYZ010000595.1:0-2017 GCA_031382605.1 Planctomycetota bacterium
CATGCGCGCAAGATAGTTGACCGAAATAAACACCCGGCGAATTCCATGCGTGACCAGCAGTCGAACAATGTGTTCAAGGATGGGGCGATCACCAATCGGCAGCATCGGCTTAGGAACGCCTTTGGTGAGCTCGCCAAGGCGCTCTCCTTTTCCACCTGCCATAATCACCGCCCACGATTCGACGCGATCGCCAACGAGCGACGCGGAGAGTGTATGCAGATCGACCAAACGCCCGTCGCCATCAATCACCGGAAGGCACGTAAAGGCGCGTTTCAGCATCAATTCCAGCGCGTCCATGCGACTGGTGTTTTCCCGTACCGTGGTGAAATGGGCATTGCCGACGTCGCGAATGGGCGTGTTCAATCCGCGACCATTGATCAGCGCCCGGCGAATGTCGCCATCGGTCACCACCGCCAAAAGTTTATGATCGGCAGCGCAAATCATCGCCACGCCCAAGGCCGCGCGATCAATAATTTTCATCACCGATAAAATCGACGCATCCGGTGAAGCGATAAGATCGATCAGGTCGGTACCAGGAGTAGGGCTCATGTCGGGTACTCATTTTTGGTCAGGCGCGCGGCGCGTGTTTCGGCAGCAAAGGCTTCGACGGCGGCGCGGATACGCGGTGCGGCCTGGCCATCGCCATAGGCGCTGGCGATTGGCGAGGTCGGTAGTCGTTGACGTTGCAGCGTGTCGCGAACAGCGTTGGCGATGGCTGGTGCATCAGGCATGACATCGATGACCGTGTGCACCCGCAGGCGGCCTTTTTGACGGTCACCGATATTCACCACCGGCAGCTGAAAACTGGGTGCTTCAAGAATACCGCTGGAACTATTTCCGATCATCACCTGGGCTTGCATGAGCAACGACCAGAAGCGCGTTGAGCCAAGATCTTCCACTAAGATAAAACGGCGATCTTGGGCTGCTTTCGCCGCTAGTTGAGTATTGATCGCGGCGCCACCGGCATCGGCATTGGCGCGCGTCATGATCACGCGCGCATCGTTCAAACCGACGAGCGCGCGTTCGGTGCCGGTCAGCACCGCGTTGATTTCATCTTGCGCCGATATGGCTCCCAGCGTGGTCGGATGATGCGTCAAGATCACCAGTGGCGAGCCCAGCTGAGTAAGGCCGAGATGACGCATCAGCTCTGCCGGTGAAGCCAGTGGCGTGGCCAGCAGCTGATCCAGTGCGGGTGCGCCGCTGACCACGATGCGGTCGGGGCGTTCGCCCATGGCGATCAGGCGCGCACGGAATGACGGATGCGCTACCGCATGCAGATGTGCCAGCTTGGTCAGCGCATGTCGACAGGTGTTGTCGATCGCTCCAGCAGTTTCTTCGCCACCATGCAGGTGAATGATCGGCACGCGCATGCACGTTGCCGCGAGTCCTGCCGCCAGCGTCTCGCTACGATCACCAACCAGCAGCAAGGCTTCCGCTTCCAACTGTCGTAAAGCCCGTGCGATTGCTGCGGTGGTTTCACCTGCGACGCGCGCAACCTCTTGGTCGTCGTCACTCTGCGACTGCACCGACAACAGCGCATCAATCGCGAGGTCATCCAGTCGTTCCGGTCGCCGACCGTCACGGCAATGCATGCCACCAGCGATGATGGTGACGGCAACCTGTGCTGACGATCTCAACTCGCGCACTACCGGCGCAAGAATTCCCCAGTCCTGACGGCCACTGGTGAAGTCTGCGATCTTCACGCGAGGTCCTCCCAATGCAGCGGTTCGTCGTTTTTCACCGCACGGCGCAAAGTGCGACCAGCAAGCGTGGTGTGGTGGCGCGGTTCGATGCCCGTGCCTGGGCGTTTAATCGCCAGGTCCGCGATCGTCAGCCGCGTACCGCTGGGCAGATCACGCGCGGCCACCACCGAGCGACGAGCGACCTCGGCGGTGTCACGTTCGCATGGCGCGGGACGTTTAATGCCATCGCCAAGTGCTGACTCGACCAGGCGAAGTTGCGTCATCATCTGTTTGAATTCATCCGGCTCGATCGACGCCGCATGATCAGGACCCGG
>JANMYZ010000271.1:0-4689 GCA_031382605.1 Planctomycetota bacterium
CACCGGGAGTGTGAGATGGTCCATTTCGTCCGCATAAATGATCGCCAATTGAGGGCGGATGCATCATCGCCCAAACAACCACACCCAGGCAAAAGCCTGGGTGTGGTAACTTCAGCAATCAAACGATCCAAGCAGAGCTTAGACGCCCTTCATGCTCAGGCCGATCTTGCGGGTTTCGAGGTCGACATTGAGGACCTTGACCTTGACGTCCTGACCAACTTGGAGCGCTTGTTCAGGGCTCTCGACTGGCTTTTCATCCATCTCTGAGATGTGCAACAGACCTTCAAGTCCATTGAGGATCTCGACGAACACGCCGAAGTTGGTGATCTTGGTAACTTTACCATCGACCACGACGCCCTTCTTCAGCTTGTTCGGGATTTCGGTGACCCAAGGATCTTCCTGCATCTGCTTCATGCCGAGGCTGATGCGCTGGCGTTCTTTATCGACTTCGAGGATGACCGCTTCGATCACATCGCCCTTGTTCACTTCTGGACTTGGGTGGGTGAGTTTCTTGGTCCAGCTGATGTCATTGACATGCAGCAAGCCTTCGACGCCGGATTCGATTTCGATGAAGGCACCGTAATTCGTGGTGTTCTTGACCGTGCCCTTGACCTTGGCGCCAACTGGGAAGCGTTCCTTGATGGTATCCCAAGGATTGTTCTCGGCCTGCTTCATGCCCAGCGAGATTTCCTGTTTGTCGTGATTGATTTCGAGGATCATCACCTGGACTTTGTCGCCAGTTTTGACGACTTCGTTTGGATGCGTAACTTGCTTGGTCCAGCTCATCTCGCTGACGTGGACGAGGCCTTCGATGCCGTCTTCCAAGCGCACGAACGCGCCGTAGGTCATCAAATTGACCACTTCGCCATGGTGGACGCTGCCGATGGGGTAGCGTTCCGTGATGTCTTCCCAAGGATTCTTGGTCTTCTGCTTCAAGCCGAGGCTGATGCGATTGCGTTCCGCATCGTAATCGAGGACCACGACGTCGATCTTCTGACCGATATGGACCACTTCGCTTGGATGGTTGACGCGACCCCACGACATGTCGGTGATGTGCAGCAAGCCATCGAGACCGCCGAGGTCGATGAACGCACCAAAGTCGGTGATGTTCTTGACCTGGCCTTCGCGCAGATCGCCAACGTGCAGTTCTTTGACCAGGTTCTCGCGGTTGCGCTTGCGCTCTTCTTCGAGGACCTTGCGGCGACTGACGACGATATTTTTGCGTTCGGCGTCGATCTTGATGATCTCGGCTTCGACGATTTGACCGATGTATTCGCCAACATCTGGCGCACGGCGCAGATCGACCTGCGAAGCAGGCAAGAAGACCGGAACGCCGATGTCGACCAACAAGCCGCCCTTGATCTTGCGCAAGACTTTGCCGCGCACGACATCGCCTTCTTTGTTGTTGCCGAGAACCTGGAACCAACCGATTTCGAGATCAGCTTGGCGCTTCGACAGGCTCATTTCGCCATTCGGCATGATCTCAACGATCATCACCTGGCACTTGTTACCGACCTTGGCTTCGTCGAGGTTAAACTCTTCGCGCGAGACGTAGCCCTCGCTCTTGTAGCCGATATCGATGACCACGTCATCGCCATGTTCGCCGACAATAAAGCCGGTAACGATAGCGCGCAGTTCAAAGCGATTCTTGTCGCCTTCGAGGCTGGAGAGCAGGGATTTTTCGTACTCAACGCCCAAACAGGCTTCGAGTTCCGTGGCCATCAGGGCGTCATCGACGACACTAATGCGTTCAAGGCGTTTAGACATGCTGACTATGCTTTCATTGATAAAACCACACACCCGACCATCCGTTTACCGCGCTGCGCAGTCATAAAAGACCATGCGAGGGGCTTAGGGGCGAGCAGTGGAGTTGCGACCGACGAGCGGTCTGGTGTTCACCGAATCAATCAAGGACCATCCCAGACTGACGTTAGCGAAGGCGCGGAAGCCTAGGCCGAAGTGCAACGTTTCAAATGAAAGGACGCACCCGAAATCGATTTCGGGGAAGCCTGGGGATGAAGTGGCAAAGCCCCGCGAACAAAGACCTCCAAAGACCAAATTCCGGATAAATGTAGGGGATGCAGGGGCGGCAGCCCCGCGAATAAAGACCAACGAAGACCGAATTCCGGCAGGGTGCAGGGGCGGCAGCCCATGCCGGGGCGTAGCGGGGCAGAGCCCCTGCGAACAGCAATCCCCCGAGGGCGCCTGCGCGACCGAGCGGGGACCAGGTCCCATCGCGCGCAGCGCGATACACCGACGCAGTCGGTGTCCCGGCCGCAGGCCGGGCGGGACCGCAGCCATTCAGCGAATGAAGAACCCCCGCAAAACATTGAACACGTCCTGCGGCACTTTGGCTCCATTCAGCCCAGCGAACGCGTCTTCATCTTGAACCAGCTGCGCCAGCTCACGATACACCGTCAAATACGTGCGATCGTCATATGGCGGACTGGCGAGCATAAAAAATAATCGCGTCGGTTCGCCATCAAGACTTTCAAAGGGAATGCCCTCACCAGCAGCGCGGGCGAAACCCATGACGAAAGCTCTCACTTGTAGAGTACGCACATGCGGAATCGCGATGCCTGGAGCGACCGCGGTGGTCGCCTTGCGTTCACGATTCATCAGGTCACGCAAAAATTTTGAGCGATTGACCACTAACCCGCTGTGATCAAACAACTCCGCCAATTCGACCAGAACGCGCTCTTTATCTTTGTGTTCACGCTTATGGCGTTGGATGTCGGTTTCGCCCTCAACCGGTTCGCTCGGAAGCGTGGTTAAGTCTAGCTTGATACACTCCGGATGGAGGAAGCGTAGGACGTTCACTGACGAACAGGCCTCACGGAGCCTTGGGCTTGGCCGGTGCACTGTTCGGCGCAACGGCCGGTACTAGTGCCGCTGGTTGTTCGGATGATTGCACGGGGAAATCGAGGCTCGGATCGCCTTCTCCACGGAAGTCTTGCCCCGTTTTCATGCCCTTCACCCGTCCCACGCCATCAAAATCCAAAGTCAGATTACTGCTTTCCACCCACCAGTCATACGTGTCAAGATCTGGGAGATTGGCGCTTTTTGTTGGTGTCGCAGCGGTCGCCTTATTCGCATCAGGTTTTTTGAGCACGGGATCCAGATGTTTTCGCCCCAGTCGCGCCGAGCGTTTTTCCACGCCGTTTGCCGCTGCTCGACCTTTAAATTCCAACGCCGAAAAACGTGGATTGGCAATCCCGGCTGGAACCACGTCACCGATAATAAATAACTCGGCCTCCTCTGCCCAACCAAAATAAGGAACCCAACCATCGGATGCCTGCAGGTCGCCGGCAAAGTCGCCAAGTCCATGCAATAACACGCGGAAACGTACATTTTTCGGCTCGGCTGGATTCAGCGGTAGGCGAATGATTTCGACTTCACGTGGCTTCATCAATCCACGAAAAGCGATCTGCGGTAACTTGGATTTACGCGTATCGAATACGACGTGATTCGGTTCTTCTGCCGCTAAACCGGACGCCAATAGGGCGTGGTCCAGGGTCAGTCGTTTAGCCCCAAGAAGTTTCGACTGCCAAAAATCCACGTGGTCGAGCGAAATGCGCGCTTCTTCATACCCAAGCTTCACGCCGCCAAATAATTTACTCGGCTCTTTCTCATTGAAACTCATCGTGCCACCACCGTTGGCTTCAATACTGATGAGCGCAGGCAGCAGATCGATGGCCTCCGATTCTTTTTTCGGCGGCGGTTCTGTTGCGGTTGGAGCTGGTGTAGTCGGTAACGATTCAGGCTCGCCTGACCACGCCACGCCAGTCAACCAAAACAAAAACATCAAGGCCAGCAAACGCATCGGTAGAAATCCCTGGTAACGTAGCTGATCGAAATGATTAACGTGCAGGGGAAGTGCCGATGGTACCACTTGGCTCACCAGGGCTTGCAGGCGCACTGCTGCCATCAAGCGCCAGATGTTCGACTTTTTCCTTTAATAAACGGCCCACTTTAAACTTCACGACCACGCGACTCTTCACCGGAACTTTTTCAAGGGTCTTGGGATTGAGCGCCGTGCGGGCTTTGCGCGTGACGGTTTCGAACACACCGAAATCGCGAAATTCCAAGCGATTGCCGTGTGACAACTCAACTACCACTTCATCAAGAAATGCCTGGACCACCTGAAGGGTCTGAACCTGGCCAAGGCCAAGTCGCTCAGCAATCCGCTCGGCTATGGTGCGCTTGGCGATGGTCTCGCGTGACATGACGGCTCCTCATGCAGTGTGGGCTGCGGCGGCTTATAAGCCCTTGCAGCCGCCAGAGCAAGGTGAACCTCGACGTACGCTTGGCGTTTGCTTGAGTGACCATGAAGGGTGCTCCGCGAACGCCTCCAGCCCATAGGTTCTTATGCCCACTCCCGCCGAAATCGCCCGCCTGACCACCTCCATTGCGGGGGTCTATCGCGGCAGTCGAGAAACCATCGATTTGATCATGGTGGCTTTTCTTGCTGGCGGACACGTCTTGATCGAGGACATCCCTGGGGTCGGTAAAACGACCCTCGCGAAAGCATTAGCTCTGAGCATCGGTGGTTCTTTTCGTCGCTTACAGTGCACTCCAGATTTGATGCCGGCCGATGTCACCGGGGTATCGGTTTATGATGAGCGTGACCGTACTTTCACTTTTCATCCTGGTCCGGTGTTTTGCGACGTGCTGCTGGCTGATGAGCTC
>JANMYZ010000273.1:0-1829 GCA_031382605.1 Planctomycetota bacterium
CCCAAACATACACATCCCCAATAGCCTCTCTCTCCGGTTGGGTCTGTGCCATTAGGTGCATAATACGCACCATATAAATTAAAACCATCTTTGTAGCCATCGAGAGAGGTTGGCGATCCGGTTCCTTTGGCAATGACCTCAGGTATGATCCCTGCTGCGAGTTCATTTTTGAGCTTAAAAATATGCCCGATCTCCTTCCCGTTCTTACTTAACTCAGCGATGACAAGACGCTCATTCAGAGCACTGGCATATTCTGTAACTCTTTTTTGTCGATTAATGTCAGCATGCCAAGGATTTTTGACCCACGGATCTCTATTTACAAACCGCCCCAAACTCCCGCTATAATACCGCGCCCTAAAGTACCACAGCCCAGTTTCCTTGTCTAAGTAGCGGCCCGTAAATCCAACCTGCTGATTATACGACGACGCAGCGCGAGTCGTAACGCCGTCAGGCGCGAGGACGGTTCTGTTCCCATACGTATCGTATCGATACCGTTCTACGGCGTTCTTCGCCGAATCAGTCAGCGCAGCGACCGAATAGAGATGATTCGCATGCGCATAAAACCGCTGCCCGCCACTCAGCCGGTAATAGCCCTTCTTCGGAGCACCTGGAGCCGGGTCGCCAAACGTAGTGTTGTTGAACGTAATCGTTCCGCTCTGCGCACTGCGGAAAGCGAAAGAACCCTTCGCGCCATACGCGACATCGCAGGTACTCGGCAAGGCGAAGGAATCCCATTCGTTCGCACACAACGTGTAGCCGCTGATGTCGTTGTTGCTGGCGCTGGTTTGGGTCGCGAGTAATTCATCAACATAGTCGCCGTAGACGTAGGTGCGCGCCAGCGCAGGCGCCACGTTGGTTCTGGTATTTCCACTGGTAGCGAGATTGGTAAACGTCGCGATCGACGCAGCGCCAGGATTCGCCGACACCACAGCCAAGCCGAGGTAAATCGGCGTGGCAGGGAACGTCATGGTGGCGTTCGCGGTGGTCCAGGTGGTGCCGTTGACCGACCACGCCGCCGTGACGGTGGTGCCGCTGCGCGTGAGCTTCAGCCACAGCGGGCCGCTAGCGGCAGCGCTGGTTGACGTGGCGACAGCAGAAGTCGTGATGCGTCGCTGGAACTCCACGCCGCTGGTCGGCGTCATCAGCAACGCCGCGTGTTTGGAATTCCACGTCAACGATTCACGAATCATAATGCCAGCTTTTGCCGCCACGTTGGTGTTGGTCTGGCTGGTGATGCGCGTCGTGATGGATCCGTCGCCGGTCAGCATGGTGTAGGCGTAACGGAACTGATCGCCGGTGGCAGAGATATTCGTCCCGCCGCTGGCCAGTGTTATCGTACCCGCTGCGTTATCGCTGAAGTAACCAGGGACGGTTGGCGCGTTGATCGTACTGCTAGCCAGAGCCGGTGCTTCGTATTCATCGATGACTTGAGCGCCGTCGTGAACGAAAGTGGTCACCAGACCGCCGGCGGTCTTCGCTAAGCGGCGACCCAGTGCGTCATAGCGATAGCCGCTGGTCGCGGCGCCGACGGCAGCCAAGGCCAGACGATTTTCGACATCCCAGTCGTACTGCTGACCGGCTTGGTCGCGCGTCAGATTGCCCTTGGTGTCGTAGGCCAACGGGGTAGTGACCGCGTTGATGGTGATGCCAGTGGTTTCGTGGACGTTGCTGTGCGTGCGGGTTTGCGTCTGACCGTTTCGCGTGGTCGCCTGCCAATCGCCGACGTTCGATAGCGTCCAGCTCTGGGTTTCCTGACCGTCGCGCGTCCAATTGGTGACGCGGTTTTCGTTGTCGTAGCCGAACGTTTGCAGGTCAGCGAGGAATTGATG
>JANMYZ010000334.1:0-9153 GCA_031382605.1 Planctomycetota bacterium
GACCAAAGATCACCGGGGCTTTCACGGTTTTGCCTTCATAGGTCATGCGAAAAATACGACCGTGGCGGTGATCGCGCATGGGATCACGAATGTGATGCTGCATGTGACCGATGATGGTTTGCGCCCAGTCAGCTAAGTACAGTGCGCCGTCAGGTCCCGCATTCAGAAAGACCGGGCGGCAATTTGGATCACTCGATTGCAGCAAATGTTCAACCGACGTGCCTTTTAACCCGGCGCCGTCCTCGGTTATTTTCGCCCGATAAACACCCTGGAAACCAATGACGTTCAGATTCAGGAAACTGCCTTGGTATTCTTCTGGCCACGCTTCGCTGGAAAGAATCGAGGTCCCAGGACATGGACGCGACGGATTGGGCCAGAAGTTTTTGATGCCATCCTGTTTACTGCCGATGCCATCGATACGCGTACTGATCGCTGGACCAAAATAGTTATTAGTCCCGGTCGCATCCGTAATGAAGTCATTACCCCAGCGATCAAACACGCGGCCATGCGGATTGGCAAAATTATAGGCCGCGTAGCGTTCAAACGTGAAGGTGCGCGGTTCAAAGCGATAAATCGCACCATCGATATTGCGCACGACGCCATTCGCGGTTTCGATTTGCGAGCGATGAAAATATCCATCGCTACAGAAGGTCGCGCCACCGGGTTCTAAGCACATCGAGTTGGTCTGATGATGCGAGTCCGCACTATCAAGGCCGCCAACCACCCGTGATTTTGCGCCAGCCAAACCAGTTTTGGGATCGATGGCAACAAACCACAGATCCGGTGCCTGCATGACGAGCACGCCGCCGCGCACAAATTGAAAGCCGGTCGGACAGTTGAGGTCGTCAAGGAAAGTAACGCAGCGATCCGCTTTGCCGTCGCGATCGGTGTCTTCCAGCATCAGCAGGCTGTCGCCTTTGGTGTCTGATGGCGTGCGCCCTGGATAGGTTTTCCAGGCGCACACCCACAGACGACCGCGAACGTCCCAGGCCATTTGAACCGGATTCACCAACTCTGGAAATTGTTCCTCGCTGGCGAAGAGATTGACCCGTACGCCGGTCGGCACGGTCATTTTGGTGATCGACTCTTCACCTTTCAAATAAGGCGCGGCGTTCGGTTTATTGGTCTGCACCGCCGTGATTGGCGGCAGATTGCCATCGTCTGGCTTGACGGTCTTGCCTTGTGCCGCCGCCCACACCACGTGATCGCGGTTGGCGGTCATCACGTCGCGCACGGACATTTCCTCCTGCATGACTTTATTATTGGTGATGCCGTCGAAATTGAGTTGTGAACGTCCGCCGTAAACGTTGTAACCGTCCACCGTGCGATAACGGCTGAACCACATGTCATTGCGGTCCTGCACCGCCGCACGAATGCGTTTCACGTCTGCGTCAAGCGCTGGAGCACCGGTGCCAGCCAAGGCTTTGAACATCGCTGGCGCCAACGCTTCGTAGCCCGCATCGCTCAGATGAATGCCGTTGATCGTCAAAGGCGCTTTAGCCTTGGCGTACGCTTCTTGCGAGAGCGTAAATAGGTCGACATACGGCACGCCCATATGCTTCGCCACCTCGGCAATCGCGGCGGAATAAAGCGCCACGTTGGCGTTGATCGCCGTTGGATTTTTCCAATCCGGGTCGACTCCTTTTTCTGCGGCAATGGGTGAGAACAGCACCAAACGCGGCGCGCCCTTGCCGCTATAGTTCGCCGCTTCGGTCTGATGAATCAGCTGATGTAACTGGCCTTTGAACGCATCCACGCCAGCCGGGCCAGCGAACGATTCATTGAAACCAAAGAAGGCCCACACCACGTCGGCTTTGGCTCGCTTCAACCAGTCATCGGGCGAACCAAAGCTTTCCGAACGATCACGTTGATTGACCTCATCACCGGTGAAACCCAAATTACGAAACACCAGATCATAGGTGGGATTCGCTTTGACCAGCATCGCCTCCAGCGTGCCGTCATGTTGCATGCGATCAGCTAAACCGCCGCCGATGATGGCGATGTGATCGCCTTTTTGCAGCGCTGGCGAAATCCCCTCAGCCGCCGTGGCGAGCGCACTCCACGTGCAGGCAGAGAGGACCATGTAGCGAAGAGTCGAACAAAGAGTCAGTTGCATGTGAAAGGATCCTGATCGGTGAATAAGCGGGATGGTTAAATATGCCTGGCACTGGTAAGCAGCTATTCAGCTATTCAGCAAATATCTCGGGTTTCAGGCCGTGATGATGGAATAGAAATTGGACAGAAAAGATCTCGTCAGACATCAAGCCACGATCATACGGTCGACCGTGGCTGACGTTGCGAAATTTATCGTGCCCCGCGTTCCCCGTCAAACGGCCCCTGGCCCATGTTGTGACCGAGGCTTCCTTTTTCCGTTTATTGACTGATGACCATCATGCCGTCCAGGATCCTTTTTTTCTCTCTTGCTGACTTTCGCTCGCGCATCCACATGCATCCCCGTTTGCCCCCTCATCATCCTGTGAGACCCCATGTCTTTCTGCTCCTCGGTTATGAAATCATGGTTGATCGCGCTGTTCGCTCCCCTGCTGAGCTTCGTGCCGCTGAGCAGCCTCTCCGCCACTGAAACGGAAAACCTTGGTTTGCGTCTGTTACCAGCGGCTCAACCGCCAGCCGTGGACGGCACGTTCAATGGCTGGGATTTGAGCGGCGGAATCTTTGCTTGCGGAGATGTCGAAAATCAGCGCACCAATTACGCCACCTGGATGTTCGCGATGTACGACGGAGAGCAGCTCTATCTGCTCGCGCACTTCATTGATCGAACGCCGCTGAATAATCCTGGGCAAGTCGAAGGTGACTACGGTTTTAATGGCGACTGTCTGCAATTTCGCATCTGTGCGGGTGCAGGAACGGACACCGCAAAGGGTCGGACTTCACATTGGACCTGCTGGCAAGGGCGCGGCAACAATCATGTGATGAATGTGGAATACGGCATCAAATTTGATCAAGGCCGCATGAAAGACGCGCAAAAGCCAAGTGATAAGCAGGGTGATAAGCAGGGTGATAAAAAAAGCGCTAAACAAGCATTTGCCAAAGACGCGGATGGCGGCGGCTACGTACATGTCATGGCGATACCCTGGCATTTCATCGGCCCCAATGGATGGACTCCGAAAATGGGCGATATCATGCGCTTGACCATTGAGCCAAATTTCTCGCTCGGCACCACCGGACGGTTGACCAATAAAGACATCTTCGCCGCTGGCCAAGCTCCAGATCGGGTATTCACCTTCATGTCCGACCGCTCATGGGGCAATGCCAGTTTCAGCGCCACGGGCAAGGTCCAGCCCAGTCCCGTGCGTTTATCTGATCATCGAGAATTCGCGGTATCTCTGATTCAGGGCCAGCCACATGTCGATTGGACGGGATTGATCAAGCAGACCGAATTAGCCGGACATAAACCCATCGATTTTGTAATGCCTTTCGATGGCTATATCTCGCTCAATCTCTTTGCTGCCGATGGCACGGTCGCACGGCAATTGCTGAACACCGCATTTTATACCAAAGGTAAACATACGGTGAAGTGGGATGGACTCAGCACGTTCTCATGGCGCAATCCAGGCGACCCGGTACCTGCTGGCGATTATTCCTGGGAAGCGTTGGTACATCCCGGTTTGGATTTGAAATTAGTCGGATGGGCGGCGAATGCTGGAGCTGCTCCATGGGACGGATCGAGCGGCACTGACAACTGGGGCGGCGATCACGGTGAACCGAGCGCGGTCGCGGCCTTAGGCGACAAAGTATTTTTAGGTTGGGCCTTTGCTGAGGCAGGCAAAGCATTGGTGGCCTGTGATCTGAACGGAAAAGTGAAATGGAAAAATAGTCGTCAGGGCATGTCTGGCTGCGGAGAAGTCACTGCTGATGGTGACTACGTCTTTGGACTCAATCGCACAGTGATCTACCGCTTAAATAACAATGGCAGCTACGCCGCGTGGCCCGGCAAAGACTCGCCTGATTTGAAGCCGTATGATGTTTTACCTGAAACTCAGCGAGCGGGAATACCCAACGATTTCAGTGCGATTTCTGCTAAAAGCGGAGCGCTCTTCGCCACCATCGCCAAAGGTGATTCTATTTTGGTAATCAACGCGACCAACGGAGCGATGAAGAGTCTTATCAAAATAAAAAATCCTGGAGCCATCTGCGCGATCGACGCAAATACCTGCTATGTCGTCAGTGACCATCGCCAAATCCTTCGCGTACAGGCAAGCTCTGGAGCCATCACTACTTTCAGTGAGCTGAAAGATGTCCGCGGACTCGCGCTTGCTGCTGACGGAACGCTGTTCGCCGCAGTTGGTGGCTCTGCCAATCAAGTCATGGTGCTTGGCGAAGATGGAACCACCACACGTACCATCGGCCGTGCTGGTGGACGGCCATTATTGGGTAAGTGGGATCAGCACGGCATGCTCAAACCAACCGGCCTAGCGATTGATGCGAAGGGCACGCTGTGGGTGGCCGAGCACGATACCAATCCGAAACGTTTCAGTACGTGGAATGCCAGCAGCGGAACCTTCATCGGTGATTTTTTTGGCCCATCAGCCTATGGCGCATTAGGCGGTTCTATCTGTCCGCTTGATCCCCACATCATGGTTGGGCAAGGCTGTGAATGGCGCATTGAACCAACCACAGGCAAGGCGTCGGTGCTCGCCGTGATCACCCGTGATGGCATGGAAAACAGCCGCTTCGCCACCGGAGCGAACGGCAAAACGTATCTCTTCACAGCGGCTCACTGGGCCTTCAATGACGGACCAATAAATATTTTCGAACGCCTCGGCGAGGGCGAATGGAAAAAACGCGGAGAACTCTTTTATCGCGATAACGATGGCAAAGACGCACCGGTATCAGAACACGGCAAAGGACCGGTTGCCACGCAGACCATGCTCTGGGCTGACGCCAATGATGACGGCAAGCGCGATGCCAACGAAATCACCGGCACCAATGGCATTCTGGTTTTCAGTCGCTGGTTCATGAACATTAATCCAGATCTGAAGCTGTACGCCGGCAATCAACAATTTCGTGTCACCGGTTTCACTGCCTGCGGTGCACCGACCTGGGATCTGAGCAAACCCATACGCATGCCCGCCGAGGGCTTGGGTTCAGCTGATGGACACTTGGTTTTAAAGTCCGGCGATTACGGCCAGGCCCATACACGGCTAACCTGTTTTGACATCGCCAGCGGGAAAGCGCGTTGGTGGTATCCAGATAATTTCAACGGTGTTCACGGAAGTCACAGCGCACCACCGAAGATTGTCGGGATGATTCGTGGATCCTTCGGCCCATGCAGCGCTATTCACCTACCAGAACCGATTGGCAACGCTTGGTTGCTGCCAACTAACTGCGGCGAATGGCATATGATTACCGAGCGTGGATTTTACCTCAGCCATTTCTTACAGGCCGATCAACTTAAAATGAATTTTCCAGCGCAAGCCATCCCAGGCGTAGCGATGAACGACTGTCCTGCTGGCATGGGCAGCGAAGACTTCGGCGGATCCGCCACGGTGGCCAAAGATGGAAAGCTGTACCTTCAAGCTGGAAAGACAGGCTTTTGGAACGTCGTGGTCGAACACCTTGACCAAGTCCAATCCCTCAAAGGTGGTCCGGTTTCTATCACCACGAGCGATCTCGCATTAGCCCAGCAATTCAAAGATCAGGCACTGCAGATCGCCACCGGAAAACAACGTTTGGTGGTGAAGCGCGGGACGCCAACGTTCAGTGGAAAAATTGAAGAAGATTTCGCCCGACACACGTTGATCACCTACGACAAAGGTGATGGCACTCGCGCGCGTAGTGCGCTGACCTTTGATGACACCCATGCGTATGTCGCCTGGGAAGTTCAAGACCGCACGCCGTGGATCAATGGCGCTAAAATTGACGACAGTTTATACTGGGGCGGCGATACCGTCGATTTCCAATTAGGCAGCGATTCCACGGCTACGCCGACGCGCACTGAGGCTGCGAAGGGCGATTTCCGTTTGTCGATTGGCTCACTCCAAGGAAAAAATGTCGCGGTGCTATTTCGCCAAATCGCTGAGCAAAAAGCACCACGCACTTTCAGTTCGGGTGTCGTCAAAGAATTTGTGGTCGACAGCGTCGTCGCGCTCGAACGTGCACGAATCGTCGTTACCAAACGTAGCGATGGCTACACCGTCGAGGCCGCCATTCCACTCGCCGATCTTGGACTAACGCTCAAACCAGGCGTTACTTTGCGCGGCGATCTCGGCGTTACTTTCGGCAATCAAGCTGGCGACCGCACGCGCCTGCGAAGCTATTGGTCGAACCACAACACCGGCATCGTTGATGATGTGGTGTATGAATTAAAACTTGAGCCACAGTATTGGGGCGACATCACCATCGGTGAATAATGGTCTCGTTCCCTTTTCGTTCTTCGTTCTCTACCAAGCGATCATGAAAGTTTTTTCCATGTCACGACTCTGGCTCGCCGGTTTGCTCATCACCGCGCTCGTGACATCCGCAGTGTCAGTGGAAAATCCTGTCGGTGGCTCTTTTGCCGAACTTGATCGCCGTGGAAAATTAGGTGAACCTCTCACGGTGGTTTTCTTTGGTGCCAGTTTGACCTGGGGCGCCAATGCCACCGATCAAGCCCACACATCCTATCGCGCACTGGTGGCCGATCTGCTCGCGAAACGCTATCCGAAAGCACCGCTTCGCTGTCACGACGCCGCGATTGGCGGAACCGGTTCTCAATTAGCGGTGTTTCGCCTCGACCGCGACGTGCTCAGCCGTAAGCCGGATCTGGTATTCCTCGACTTCACTGCCAACGACGACATCAACACGGACGATCCCGAAACACTCGCATCCTACGAAGCGGTTGTGCGACGCTTAGTCAGCGAAGCGCGCATACCCGTCGTACAGGTCGCGTTTCCCTTCAAGTGGAATATCGGCCGAGCATTATTGCCTGCGATGAAACGTCGTCTCGCGCATAAGGCGATTGCCGAAGCGTATGGCAACGGCTGGGGCGACGCGGTGGAAGAAATCATCAACACCGTTGAAACTGGCACCACAACTACCAACGCCATTTGGGATACGGATGGAATCCATCCGGGCGATATTGGGTACGCGCTATTCGCAAAAGCCGCGTGGCATGGATTTGAACGCGCCATCGCCGATGAACGTATTGGCCACGCGCCATCGACCATGCTGCACCCCACGACTTACCTAACGGCAAAACGCTTACGACTCAGTTCGCTCAGCCCCCTGCCCGATGGTTGGCATATGGGCAAGCCACACCTGACATCGCTCTACTACGATTTCCAAATGTCACGCTGGCTGGACGACGTGGTCATCGGCACGAACCGTCTTCCACGCAAAGGCGGCATGGAGAAAACCACCACACCAACACCCGTCGTCGCTCCGCTGCGTCTGCGTGTAAAAGCCGCGTCAGTGCTGTTATTCGGAGAAGCCACGCAGACTTCCGGCCAGTTCCGTATCCTGGTCGATGGCAAACCAACGCTTGATCAACACGGTGCGAATAAGGGAAAAGAAGTATTTGAAGGAAATCGCTGGGGCACCGGCACCGGACATCTGGTCATTGAAGCCGCGCGTGATCTCAATCCCGCCATACCACATCTCATTGAGATCATCCCCCTCTTTGCCGCTGATAAAGAACAGGAACTACGCATCGAAAGTATCTGCGTCGCTGGTGGCGCAGCGACGATAGAAATCATTCGCTAAGAACCTGGCTTATGCCATTTTCTTCAGGTGAAATTTTTCACGACGACAAACGAACGCGAAATGAATTACGAATAAGAGCGCAAAAACCACGGCGCCGAATCCGCCACCCAAGCCGCATTTTCCGCCACCGCTGCTGCCATTACTACTACTACCGCTACCGCTACTACCGCCGCCAGCAGTAACGGTCAGCGTGCCATTCACGTAAAAAATAATATAGTCAGAGTCCGAAGCTCCGCTCACCGTAATGGGATACGTTCCCGTCGCGCTGGAATTGGTTGCCGTCGTCGTGAGGACTGCCGCCGTATCCAAATTTGCTAAGGCATCAGGACTAACCAATCCACTTCCGACTGCCGTCAAAGCTGGCACCGCTTGTCCGCTCACCATGGATTTATTATCTGCTGTGATTACCAAAGACGCTTGACCGACTGTCAGCGTCGTCGTCGCACTCGCTGTCGCATAATTCACGGTATCGGTTGGCGTGAAGACGACGGACAACGTTTGCCCGCTGCCTGCATGCAAAGTGCTTCCCATTGATGGCGTATAGACGAATGATCCCGCGATCCCGGTGATGGCATTCAACTGCATCGCCGACAAAGGCGTACCATAGATCATTGCCGCAGGATTTGCCCAGGTGATCACCGGGGTGGCCTGGGTAATGGTTAGAACACCATTTACGCCTGTGAATTCATAATTCGCAGAGGTCATCGATGAAACATCCACGATGACCGGATAATTACCGAGAGAACTCGTTTCTGTTGCTGCCGTTGCCAACACCGCGCTGCCGGAAATAACATCTGCCGTATCACCATTCTGATACCCCGTGATTGACGCGATCAGCAAGAGATTTGCGGTACCGTAGACGCGATTCAGATTCGGTGCCCTTACTTCCAACATCGCTTTGTTGACCAATACCTGCACCTCATCGCTCGTCACCAACACGCCATCGCTCATGCTCAGGCGTAGCACATAGGCACCAGCACGTGAAAACGCTGCCGTGGTATCGATCGACGTGGAGTCACCAAACGTCACCAGACCTGGGCCGCTGACCTTGCTCCATGCTGAGGTCAACGTGCCGGTCGGCAGCGCATCATCGCTGACCGTCGCATCCAGCAAGGCGCTCGCCGGCCACGTGATCACCACATCAACGCCAGCGTCGACAACGGGCGCGATGTTGAGCGGTGGATTCACCACCACCTGCACCTCATCGCTGATCGTCAACACGCCATCGTCCACACTTAACCGCAGCGCATACGTACCGGCGAGTGAAAATACCGCTGTCGTATCAATCGCATTGCTGTCACCAAAAGTAACCGTCCCAGGGCCACTGACTTTCGTCCATGTCGCCGTCAGCGTGGCGGAAGGCAAACCATCATCGCTGACGGTTGCGTCGAGCGTGGCGCTCGCGGGCAACGTGATCGCTTGATCGATACCCGCACTCACCACGGGCGCGAC
>JANMYZ010000411.1:0-4134 GCA_031382605.1 Planctomycetota bacterium
CCTCCGAGAATTGCCAAATCGTACGGCGTCGTTACTTCAAACTTCGTGCCTGGCATGACGTTGCCGATACCGGTGTTGGTGCCGGCTGTCGCGGTTAAGCTCATCCGGCCATTGATAAGATCGGTCGGACAGAGGGCCTGAGCGACGATGGGCAAACTCGCAAACTTAAGTGTCACGCGATGGGCGCCGGTGTCGGCATCCTTGTTGGCACTTTCTGATGAAAATAAAACCGTTGGGGAGAGGAATGTCAGACAGCCAGTTATGGCTGCTGCAAGTCTCCGTTTATGGTGTTTCATGCTAAACTCCTTGGTGGGGCTGTCTGGTGGATTGAACGACGAACGAGCGCTGAAAATGGACTAAAAGCAGCAAGAGTCGACTCAATCCTTGGTCAAGCTTGAGTCGAGGAGAGCGCGAACCTAAGCGGGAATGAGGCGAAACCCGTCTTATTTGCCTAAATGTCTTGATAACAGACTCAGCACCGTGACACACGTGATCAACGTGATCACGTGCGACAGCGCATTTTTTTACTTTATTTACGGTGCCAGGGTCTCCACTTCTTTACCCATGATTTTCGAGAACGCGGAGAGCATCGCGGCGCCGGTGTTGTGCCATTCGCCGCCCGATGTGGTCCCAAGCTTGAGGTAACACGAGCGTGGTATGCCTGGATAGGCACTGTCCAAATGAACCCAGCGATCATCGATGTAGGCGCTATTCCACGCATGGCCGACCCAGCCGCCGTAATCCTGGGCGTACACCATACCCAATTCCACCCGTGATGGTAAACCCGCGATGCGCAGAGCGGCCGCTAATAAATTGGCGTGTTCGCTGCAATCGCCGGTGCGACTACGGAACGTTTCGAGGGCAGAGCCGTCACCCATCGATAAATCTTTTTTCACGATGTAACCGCGCACCGCCAAACGCAGGCGCTCGGCCAGTATGGGCTTGGCCACTTGGTGACGTGCGACCAGCTCATCGACCCACGCTTTCATTTGCGGATCGTCGATTTCCAATTGCGGCTCCACTTTCAAATACGGCGCAGGGTCAACCAACGGTGAGGGCTCTGCCTCTGAACGAGTGGTCACCACGTCCGCATCCGAGCTTTGGAAATCATCGTTCGGCACGGTGGCGTCTTTGGGCAAACGATAGCGATTCGAGGGTCCTGCCGCTGGCGCCGGTCCTTTCGCGGTAACCAATCCGGTTGGGGCCAGTTCAGCGCCAATCAACGGCACAGGGCCGACGCTGGGGGCAAAGGCCATTTTCAGGAAACCCATATCCATCGTCATGGCCATCAAATCACCATTGGGTTTCAAGGTCAGTGTGGTTGGCACCGGCATCAGATCCATGGTGACGCCGAAGGTCATCAGACCATCAGCCGCCGTGGCCTGATGAACGGCGGTCATGGTTACGATACGCACCTGATTCCCGATCAACGCCAGTGAGCCGAATTGCTGCTTGTCGCCAGGCTTCCAGGTGGTTTTAACCAGCAATTCTTGTGAGGCTTGTTGGCCAAGAAGTTTGGTTCCCGCCGGAATCGTCAGCGTCGAATCGGTAGCCCGCCCAAGACGCAGGACGCTCACCGCGATCTGATCACCAACCACCGTTCCCGTAGCGGCCGTGGTCGCTCCGTTTTCGACGTGATCGAAAGTGAAACCAGTGATCGTTCCGTCGGCGCTGACGCTGTAGGCCTGGGTATCGCGCACTTCAAAAGCGATGGCCGTCCCGGCAAGCACGCGATTGAGCACGATGTTGGTTTCCACCCGATCAGCATATGTGCCATCTGATTTTTTGAGCACCACCGCATGCATGGTCATGGATGGCTGTTTATTGATGTGACCGACAAACCATTGATCGGTGACAAGTTTGTCCGCCTCGCCCGCATGGAGGACGATCATCAGAGCCAATAAGCAGAATGAACGCATAGGGATCTCCAAGGATGTTACGATGAATACTTTCTCGCCAGACTTACTCGCGCCACTCCAAACGGCCGTCATACGTCGCGTCTTCGCCAGCTTGGACCGAATCCATGGCGCGGTTAGTGAGGCCGTCGACGTGCTCATTTCCACGATTGCCTGCATGGCCTTTCACCCACCGCCAGGTGACGCGAAAACGATCGTTCAAGGCGTCTAAATCTTTCAGTAGATCAACATTTTTAAGCGGACCTTCTTTGCGTTTCCAACCGCGCGACTTCCAGCCAGGCAACCATTCGGTCAGGGCTTTGATCATGTATTGGCTGTCACTATACAGCAGCACGCGAATGCCGTCTTTTTTGAGTGAACGCAGCGCCATGATCGCCGCCATCATTTCCATGCGGTTATTGGTGGTTTCCTTTTCACCACCACAGCGCTCCAACCCCTGGCCGGTGATCGGATTGAAAACCATAAAGCCCCAGCCCCCAGGCCCAGGATTCCCACGACAACCGCCGTCCGTGTAGCTGATCACATCAAAGTCGCTCATGGGTGATCATCCAACCACGTCGCGCCAAGAGGCAATGGCGCATCGCACCATTCCACCTGGATCACCCGACGGTGACTTGGCATCCGTGCGGGCGATGAACGGTGCAACAACAATGGATGCAGCAGCAAAACCTCTCCTGGTTGAGCCACCACGGTGATCACTGGTCCACGCTCGACCACGGCATCAATCGCTGATGGAGTCAGCACGCCACGAATATGTGATCCAGGAATGAGCTGTAACGGCCCCTGGTCTTCACCGCAAAGATCGAGATGCAGCCGAGCCGCAAGGCGACGCGATGACCACGGCTCTGGCGCCATGACGCTGGGAAGACCCGCCTTGGTCATCCACGGTCCCCATCCAGATCCCATAAACGGCATGACCGGCACGTGGACATCCTGATGCCAAGGAACCTGCCAATTCGCCTCCGGCATTTTATCAAACCACATGCCGCTGATAGGCCGCGCCATGGTTGACAACTCGCCAACGATGATCGGCCACTGAGCCAACGCCCACGCACGCACCGCAGGAACCCGACGAAGCACATCACGTTCACCGTGACCAACCAACGCCTCACGCAGGTGTTCCCATGCCCCAAGCGAGCGCACCAGTCGCCAACCATCTTTTGTTCGCATGTTTTTATCCTCTGAGTTCTACTGATTCCTGCACTTGATCTTATCTTCATCGAATATTTATCGTTCTCCCTTATCTGAGAGTCTGAATGACCAATGCGACTATCTGCCCTCAGTGTCAAGCTGTCTCCCAAAACGAAGGTTCAGTCTTTTGCGCCAACTGTGGCAGCGGAATGTCGCCCATCGTATTGGCCGATCCTATCACGATCGCCTATGACGATCTTGCTTCGCCAGACATCGTCATTTTGGAAAACAGCATCGGCCATCAGCCCAATCGGCCTCCGAGCAGTAGAGGCACCACAGAAACGCTGATCCTAACAAAGGATCAACTCGACGATTCGACCGCCATCCGGCTGGGTTCGCTTGCCTCTGCCAATTCGGCGGAGCTGCCAAGCGGGATCAGCAGCACCAATAAGTTCACGCTGGTTGAAGAACTTGGGCGTGGTGGCATGGGCGTCATCATTCGCGGACGCGACAAAGTGCTCCACCGTGATGTGGCGCTGAAAGTCATTCGTGATCCGAGCGACGATCTGCAACGTGAACGTTTCATCAAAGAAGCACAAATCACCGGTCAATTGGAACATCCCAATATTGTCCCGGTACATGAATTTGGCGTCGATCAAAACGGCCGGATATTCTTTGCCATGAAGTTAGTGCGCGGTCGCACGCTGGCAGAAATCATTGACGGTCATCGGAAAAATGAGGCGCAAACATTGGCGGATTATCCGCTCACTCGTCTGGTCACCATCCTGGTCCAAGTTGGTCACGCCGTTGCCTTCGCCCACTCACGCGGCGTTATTCACCGCGATCTGAAGCCCAGCAACATCATGCTGGGTGACTTTGGTGAAGTGATGTTAATGGATTGGGGCTTAGCCAAAGTCGGCGCGGTGGATGTGCCAGAGCCTGCAGGCATTGATGATCCAACACCTTCAACGGGTCATCGACCAACGGTGCATAAACTCGACGACACTCAGGATGGCGCCGTCTTAGGCACGCCCGTTTATATGCCGCCAGAACAGGCGATGGGGCAAATCCATAACATGGACGCGCG
>JANMYZ010000481.1:0-3014 GCA_031382605.1 Planctomycetota bacterium
ATGCAGATCTGCTTTTAACTGATCCGCAAAAAAAATCTGGCATCGATGGCATCATCGCCAGAGCGACGCCTCGCTTAGCCGAACTTGCCAAGGCGGCCAATATTCCCGTGGTCAATGTCTGGAAAAATTCGATAGCACCAGATGTATCCAGCGTGTTTCCTGACTTCACAGAATCTGGCAGAATGGCAGCTGAACATCTTTTCGCTCGTGGCCTGCGCTCGTTTGCATTTCTTGGCATTGACGGACTCAGCAGCAGCCAAACACAACTCCACGGCTTCAGCGAAACACTTGCAAGCAAGGGGCTGTCATATTCAAAATGCCTAGTCGAACCTGACTATGATACGACCGCGGAAAATTGGCTAAAATTTCAAGATAAATTAAGTCTATGGATGGCTAGTTGGTCACTGCCCATCGGCGTGTTGGTGCACACGGACATCATGTGCCGCTATTTAGCGGAAGCGTGCCGCTATAAACGGCTGGAAATTCCACAATCCGTCACGCTCATTGGATCAGGCAATGAAGTGCTTATTGACACCGCCGTACATCCAACGCTGTCAAGCATCGACTATGGATATGAACGGATCGGCCACCGTGCTGCGGAACTATTAGACGAACTCATGGATGGCTCACCAGCCCCCATGGCGCCAATCGTTCTGCAGCCTGTCGCTTTCGAGGTCAGACAGTCGAGTGACGCCTTTGTGGTTGACGATCCCATCGTTCGCCAAGCGTTGCGCTTCATCAATGACACCTTGCATCTTGGCGTTAACGTCGACCAAGTTGCGTCACACGTCGCAACGACTCGACGAACACTTTCGCGACGATTTAGTAAAGTCCTTAATCAAACGATTCATGACGCCATCACGCAACTGCGACTCGAACGAGTCAAACGGCAATTGGTCAACACCAAAGCCGCACTCAAAACGGTCGCCGTGGAGTGCGGTTTCCGCGATGCCATCCACCTCTGCAAAGTCTTTCAACGAATTGAAAAAACTTCACCTAGCGAGTTCCGTACATCTCGAACCATGCGATAGCAAAATCACCAGGAAGTAATCAACCTAAACGACGAGCAGATCACACTACGGTTTTTTTCCGTTTGCTGGTGACACAACCGACGGAGATGATTTCGACGCTGAAGGATCAACCACTCGACCTTCTTCCAAATACACCTTTGCCACATCCGCTGCCCACTTCCCATATAAGGATTCGGGATTTTTCTCAGCGAATTTCTCAAGCTCCCGTGCCTTGGTCTGATTTGGAGCACGAGTGAAGGCGCCAAACGACTGAGCATAGCGAGAACCAATTTTGATCACTTCCTTCCATTCATCCTGCGCCAGTCCGTCATCGTAATGTTGAATCTTTTCCTTGAAGCCGTCAAGGAGCCCGAAGCTTTTACGCGCTTTCGTTACCGCCGTCTGAAGGGCGAATAAATCACCATTCTTTTCTAATGCTTCTAATTCAGAAAAAGTGCGCGCCGATTGAGCGTCAAGATACCCCATCATCGCCGTGCAAATTGCGGCGTCGCTGTCGCTGATCGTTTTGACGCTACGTACTGACTTTATGGCACTCAGGGACTCGCCGTAGTTTTTGGCGACGATCGCTTTGTAAGCGACATCCAACCGACCCTTCAGCGCCTTGGGGTTTACTCCTGCTATGTAGACTTGAATTCCTTCAATGAACAGCTTAGGGCTATTAAATCCGTACGCGAGAATCATGGTAGCGGTTGGATGAACTCGGGATGAATGATAATAGGCATCGTCGGCATAATCTCGGCCAGGCAGGACCACAAAAGAACCATCGAAACAACGCATCATATTGAAGTAGGCCTTGTGATAATCCAATACTGCACGCAAGACGGTGTCATCGCCTGATGCTGCGCCGCCAATCAAACCCCAGAAAAAACCGACGCCTGGATCGGCGTGCCCATCGGGCAAACTTTTGACCGCGGAACCTTTGGCATAGTTTAAATATTTCACTAAGTATTCTGATGATTCAGGAAATTCAGGGCTCATGCGATGAGCAACGATAGCCGCACCGACTCGTCCGACATAGTTGGTATTGCCCGATCCTGCCTTCCATGCCACCGGATCGACATAGCCATTGTTCATCGTAAATTCACCACCGTAGGCGATATAACCCGATGCATTGGTCCCGCGATGGATAAAGTCGAGTGCTCGTTTAATGCAATTGGTTGGCGCTGGAATGCCACATCGTTCGGAAAGTTGCCACGCAGTCACCGCTAAAATCGTAGTGACCTGCATTGGACCGTAACCGTTTGGGCCAAAACCGCCTGTTGGTGGACTATAAGCTGGCACGTAACGCCCGTGACCAAACCCGCCGTCATATAATTGCTGTGCAGCTTCGACTTTTATCCACATTTCTGGCGTTTCGCCCTTATTCTGCGGTCCCCAAATCTTAATCCGCTCTGATCCCCGTAGTCCATATTGGTGCCCTGCCAACGTTTGTCCGCCAACTTTGATGGTCGACAGCACTGATGCATCTTTCGTTGCCAAATAATATTCCCCGAGAGTAATCATTTGATAAGTAATATGCCAAGTCCATGTATCCGGAGCAGGAACCTCACCTGCCCATTTCAGGATCATTTCCTTTCCGATAGCCTGATGCTTCGGGTCATCGCTGGTGAATAGCGCCAGACAGACCGCTGCCCGAGCAGGTGATTGCCCACCCCGATATTGAGGATGATCAACAAAATATCTTAACGCTTTCGTACGAACGATTTCCGACTTTTTACAGTTCATCGGGAAATTTACACTAAACGTACCAAGCGATTCCAGCTGAATGGTTAGATCATTTGCCGCTGATCCGGTGGACGCATTTTTGATCGGCTTGCCATTTTTGCCCTTCTCCTCCGTTTTAGGCTTTGGTGCCGATCCGGGCGCTAGGTTCAAGACTAACTTTCCGTCTTTACCTTCCGCTTTCTCAATCGCCTCACCAAAATCCATTATCGGACCTTCATAGCCATACGATTTAAAATTATGGGGCGAGAACGGCTTGCC
>JANMYZ010000490.1:0-3362 GCA_031382605.1 Planctomycetota bacterium
TCGGAGTACCAGTCCTCGGAATTTTTGGCCTAACCGAACCCGGCCGCACCCGGCCATGGAGCGACCTCGGCGTTACCGTTGGCGATTGGAATGGCTGGCCGTCAGCGCAAGCAGTGATTGCCGCGTATTCTGGGTTGCCCACGAAATCACGGGAAAACGCTGATAAAACTGGTCATTCATAAACCTGAAAGATTTGGCGAGTTGATGGGAAAGAAAAATTGAACAAGAGCAACGGAGGAACGGAGGAATGCGAAGACGCCAGACAATGAACGACCCGGCTGGCAACCACACCGTTGAATGGTTTCAGCGATGAGTTTTATGGCTCTGCGGTGTTTCGTGTGAGCTCAATCTCATTGGACAGCCAAAGAAGAAAACATCGAACAGGAGACGCGGAGACGCAGAGATCGGAGGAGGAGAAAATGCTTGCCGGAGAGAATAAGCCTTTCCCTCCTCTTACCTCCGCGTCTCCGCGCCTCCTGTTCGATTTTTCCACGCTTTGATGAGCCCCAAGGACGGAGAAAAGACCCACAGTGAACGACGCAGAGCCAGCTTTATATCTCCTCCGTTTCTCCGTTGCTCTTGTTCAATCCTTTCCCAGAGAACCCCAGGATGGTTTTTTTCGTTATTCCTGCAATTTCTGACGATTGCCGTCCATGCGTTAGCGATTACTCCTCAGTCATCTTTCTCGCTCACTTCACCTCACTTTAAGGATCATCCCATGCGTACCGCAGCTTTTTTTGGTTTGTTCACCGCCACCCTCATCGGCCTTGCTGGATGTTGCGGTGATCGCTGCGCGTCCGACGAGGCAAAAACGGCGGTAAGTGGCCCTGATCACGGCGCAGCCAAGGTCACGGAAACATGCCCAGTACCTGCGGCGCTCGTCGCGGTGATGCAGCCGACCAAAGGCAATCAGGTCGCCGGCACCGTTCGCTTCACCGCCGTTGACGCAGGCGTGCGCGTGGTTGCCGACATCAGCGGGCTTACCCCTAGCGGCAAACACGCATTCCATCTGCACGAATTCGGTGACGTCAGCGCCGAAGACGGCTCCGCTGCGGGCGGCCATTATAATCCAGGCAAACACCCACACGGCGGACCTGATTCAGCGCACCGTCATGCCGGCGATCTCGGCAATCTGACCGCCGATGCCACCGGCACCGCGCATTATGATCTCGTCATCAAAGACCTCAGCCTGTGCTGCGGCGCCATCCCCGTGATTGGCCGCAGCGTCATCATCCACGCGAAGGAAGACGACCTGACCTCGCAACCCGCAGGCAACGCCGGTCCACGTATCGCGCAGGGGGTGATCGGCGCGAGTAAGTAAGTTACGAATAAGCGAGCGCGAGTCAGTGCGTTCGCGAAATGAATCGGCATCGCAGCCGATCGATCATGACGACCACGCCCAGCAAACACCTCAGGAGTCACGGCAATGAATCGGATTATGAGCAGCGCTTTCATTATTTCCCTCGCCGTTGGGCAGGCGATGGGCGCGACGACTCCGCCAAACGAGACGGTTCTGCCGAATGTTCCTAAGCTGATTGAGCGGTTTAATGCCGGTCCCTATGGCGCTATTTGGCGTCTGCCGGAACTGGCTTTCATGCGTGATCTGATCGCCGAAAAAGCGAATCGTTTTATGCAGGACACAGGAGTTGATTTTCCTACCGCACTTGCCGATCTGCGCCGCGTGGTCATTCGTGATCTGGGGACTAAAGATGATGCAGGTCTACCGTCGTCGGAAAAAACTATCGCTTTCCATTTCCCACATCACGCCAAAGCCGTTCAGCAAGCTTTGATCAAAGATACGCTGAAACAGAAAGAACTGTTTCCATCGACGCTCCTTGGCGAATGGGTGGTGTTTGGGCCAGCACCGAAAAACGTAGCGGAGTTGGCTATTTCAGGCGCTCCTAAAGCCAATGAAAAAGGAAGCGAAAAAGGTGAGGCGGATGTCTCTAGCTCGATGGCTTCGACGAAATTGGTTGAAGCCTTAAATAATTCGAAGCTTCCTCCAGACATGCTTGCCGGTTTGCAGGCATTCAGTTTGCCAGCGATGACTCAGTCCATTCGTTTTGATGAACACGGAACCAGCGAAGTCACCAGGTTAACAGATTGTCATCCTCCATTGATGGCTGTCGATTTACGGGAATTATCGATGTTGCCGCCCGATCAACTGATGGTTGGTGCCTGTGGCGTGGATGGTGCGCGTTTGGAGCGGTTACTGAATGCGTGGTCGCAAGATTTCCCTGCGCTCGCCGCACGATTGAGTACGTTTGATCAAGAGGCCGATAAAAATGGCTACTCCACATGGGAGCCGTTGGCGCATGGATGGAAGGGCACGCTGTGGTTTGCCATAAGTCCGGGCGCGCCGTTCCCCACCGTTACCGTGGGTTTTTCAGGAAGTGCAGAGTTGGATGCGATGATGATAAAATTAGCAGAAGCCGGTCAGGTGAACTTGGCTGATGCGCGTAAAGAAGCGCTCGTTTTGCCGACGCCGCCAAAATTCCCATTTCTTATCCAGGTCCGTCGCACGGCAACCCAGTGGGTAATATCGACTGATCAACGAGTGATGGATGCCATTGAATCAGGCGCCGTCGGTGGATGGAGTATTGCCAATGTGCCGAAGGGTAGTGCTCCGGTCGGTTTGTTCATGCAGGATAATAAAGCCGTGGTGCGCACGATGCTTGGTTACTTGCCGATGTTGGCGCCTCTGCTTGCGCAGGCTCGTGGTGATGGTGCTGATTCGGCGAAGTCATTGATCTCGGATGCAACCAAGATTATGTCGGCACTTGCCGTGCATCTTCCTGCAAGTTCTGGATTCGTCGAACAGGACGCAAATGGAGTCACCATTCGCGGCAATAACGTGACGGTAGCGGTGATGCAAACTGCGGTTATGGCAGGCATACTGTTGCCACCCATTGGTATCGCGCGGTCAATGGCTCGGCGCGCGCAAAGCGGCAAGAATATGACTCAAATATATGGTTCCATGATCGGATGGAGTGCGATAAATGATCGTTGGCCACCGCCATCATTCGCGGAATTGGCGAAGGCACAAAGCCTTCCAAAGGTGTTGTTCAGTAGTCCAAGTAATCCGTCAGTAGTGAATCCATATCTGTTCGTCACTCCGATTGAAGATCCCTCATCACAACAGCCGGTGCTCTTGGAAGATCCCGCCTGTAATAAGGGCACCGGTATAAATATTTGTTTTGGCGATGCTCACGTGCAGTGGATCAAAGCGCCGGCAGCGCAACGCATTTGGCAAGAAGCGCTTCGTCTGGCAGCCCTTCCCAAAGCGAAAAATGGTGGCATCGAACTTGCTGATTGGTCAGCGGTCGAGGATCTCTGGCAAACACCAACGGAAAAAGCGGCGC
>JANMYZ010000497.1:0-4511 GCA_031382605.1 Planctomycetota bacterium
GCACGCCGTTGCTGCTGCTGTCGACTCAGACCATTCGCAGTCAATACCGCACGCTGCGCCAAGCTCTGCCTGGCGTGCAATTGCATTACGCGCTCAAGCCACTGCCGCATCCAGCGGTGGTGCAAGCGATCAAAGACGAAGGCGGCTATTTCGATCTCGCCACCAACGGCGAAGTCGATGTCGTTCGCGATGTCGGTATTGATCCGACGCGCTGCATTCACACCCATCCGATCAAACGTGATCAAGACATCCGTTACGCCTTGGACTACGGCTGCACCACGTTCGTCTTCGATAATCCGTACGAACTGCCCAAATTCCTGCCCTACAAAGATCGCGTCCAATTGCTGATGCGCTTGAGCTTCCGCAACAAAGAAGCGCAATGCGATTTGTCGCTGAAGTTCGGCGTCCAACCGTCAGAAGGTCTTGACCTTTTGCGTCAGGCCAAAGCGATGGGCCTGAATGTGCGCGGCCTCAGTTTTCATGCCGGATCGCAGCTGCTGAATAACTTCAAATACATCGAAGCGATTTCGTTCTGCCGCCAACTCTTCAACCTCGCAGCGCTTGATGGCATTCGCCTCGACACCCTCGATATCGGCGGCGGCTATCCCGTGCCGTACACGGATCAGGTTATGCCGATCCAATATTATTGTCACCCGATCGCCGCCGAATTAGAACGCCTGTTCCCAGGCATTCGCTTACTGGCTGAACCAGGCCGCTTTATCAGCGCGCCAGCCATGACGCTGGTCGCATCGGTGATGGGCAAATCCGAACGCCAAGGTCGCATGTGGTACTATTTGGATGACGGGCTTTACGGCAGTTACTCCGGAAAACTTTACGACCATTGCGATTATCAATTCATGCCACTGGCAAAACTCGAAGGCAAAGGCGGCCCCGAACGTCTGAGCGTGGTCGCCGGCCCGACCTGCGACAGCATCGATGTGATCTACAATGACATCATGTTGCCCGAGCTTGAATGCGGCGAACTCGTCACCAGCCCCATGATGGGCGCCTACACCTGGGCCAGCGCCACCGACTTCAACTTTTTTCCCAAAGCCAAGATCGTCGTCATCGACTGAGGACTCCCATGGCAAATGAATCACTGAACCTGTGGCTTGAAGATCTCTACGGCGAAACCGCTGGTTTGAAGCTGAAATTGCGCGATTGCCTGCATAGCGCGACGTCGCCGTTTCAGCGGATTTCGGTCTACGACAGTCATGCCTTCGGCAAAGTGTTGACCTTGGGCGGAGCGATTGCCCTCACCGATTACGACGAAGCGTTGTACTCGGAATGCTTGGTCCATCCGTCACTCAGCGTGATGCCCAATGCCGAACGCGTTTTGATCCTTGGTGGCGGAGATGGCGGCGTTGCGCGCGAGGTGTTGCGTTACCCAGGTGTGAAAAAAGTCACCGTCGTCGAAATCGATCGCGATGTGGTCGAAGTCTGCCGCAAGTTCTTTCCTACGGCAGCAAGTTGCCTGAACGATTCGCGCGTCGAATTAGTGATTGATGACGCGCACCGTTATCTGCGTGATTGCCCACATCAATTCGATGTCATTATTGTCGACGCGTGTGAATTGACCAACACCGCCAGCGATGTCTTTCATGTGACGAGTTTTGCTGACTCGGTTTTCCGTCGACTCAAAGATGGCGGCATCTTGGTCGCGCCACTCGGCTGCCCGACTTTCGCTGCTGACGATTGCCGTGCGACGCTGCGCAAACTGGCCGAAAAATTTTCGCGCTTTGGTACCTATCTGATGACCATCCCAAGTTTCCCAGGTGGGCAGTGGGCCGTCGCGCGTTGCGTTTTGGGCGACGAGCCAACCACGATTATTCCGCAACCGTGGCACAAAGATCTGCGTTGCTGGCTTCCAGGTTTGCAGCCCGGCATGTTCGTCCTGCCGCGCAACGTCCAGCAACAGCTCGGTCTGCACTGATAAAAGAGCGGTTTTCACTGGCTTTTTCAGCAGATTTTTGACCGGCTTCTTCATCGGCTTTTTAAGTTTCCGCGCTTCCATGCAGGAGCTGCTTGACGTGATTATAAGTTAGCTAACGTTAGCTCTTGTAACCCCAGGAGCATCCCATGCGCGTTTCTCCAATCACTTTCCATCACTCGACCGCGTCCGCAGCAACCCTGCTGTTTGCTGCGGTGGCTGCCGTTGGGCTTACCGGCTGTGGCGATCAGCGCTCCGCCAGTCGGCCAATGGTCATCACCAATGGCCAGCAAATGACTGACCTCTATCTGGACGGTCAACTGACCGACACCAAAGGATATGTGTGGGACGTCGCGATTATCCCTGGAATAATCCCAACTTTTGAAGGCGCTGGCGACAGCTATGCGCGGGCCGGTGGATACATCCGTCGCTTTGGTACCAGCGGCTTCACCACGGACGGCGAGAGCAATTCCGTTGGCGATATGTACCGCTTCGCCGGATCAGACTGTTTAAACGATTATGTCGTCAGCGGAATTGGCCGCGACTATCGCCACACCTCCGCCGATATTGTCGACCTGGTTAATGAAAAACCGTTCGGCTGGTACGCCCAAATCGGCGCGCGTTCGCTTTGGGGATATCTGCTCAAACCCATCGGACGAGTCGTGACTGGCGTGCCCGCATCGGCCGTAACCGCGACCGCGGCAACCGCCGCCGGATCGGTCGAAGGCACTGGTCGCGTAGTGTGTGCCGTCGGTGATGTCGCCGTGATGGGCACGATCTATCCCACCGGACGACTGCTCTGGCATCAGCCAGCATATGTCGCGTCGATCTTCAACGCTGAGCCAGCTCTAGAACACGATGGACGTTGGGGCCTGCACATCGTCGGCCATCCAGCGACCAAACCGGCGACCGATTCAGCAACGCCAGCAGTGACGGCCAACTAATAAACAACATTGAACCTAAAAACCGCAGTAGAAAACCATTTTACCGCAAAGCCGCAAAGAGCGCAAAGGACTTAGAGCAAAAAGTAGATTCGCCCATTTAGTGAAACCATCGATCACCTAGATTTCGAATCTAATCCTTGCTCTTCTTTGCGTCTTTGCGCCTTTGCGTTGGAAATTTGAATTCCTACTTCGGTTTTTAGATTGAACGGGAAACGAACATGATCTTTCCACCCACTTCATCCGCCAAAATTAAACTCGACGAACAGCTCGAAAAGCTTCATTTAACCGAGTGGATCGCGTGGTTCCAGCACCGCGACCGGGTGTGGTTACTGCTCGTGACCGCGATCGTGGTCATGCTTCTGCTCAGCGGCTGCCATGCGCGTTCGAGTGGCGGCTGCCACTCGAACGTCAGCAGCTGTGGTTCCAGTAGTGCTGATGCGGCGTTGGCCGTTTTTTACGTCGCCTATATTTTGGGCTGGATCATTATCAGCGCAGCGGGGGGATAATCTGCGAATCAGCTCGCGCTAAATTGATGAAGGCTGCGTAAATCGCCGCCATGGAAAACGCGGATGTCAGCGATGGCGTGACGAATCATGGTGAGGCGTTCCATGCCCAGGCCAAAGGCGAAGCCCTGCCATTGAGTCGGATCGATGCCACCGGCTGAAAGAACTTTCGGATGGATCATGCCGCATCCAAGCAGTTCAACCCAGCGACTAAAGCGATTGGTGGATTCGACGCTGGTCAGCCGCACGTCGACCTCAAATCCAGGTTCGACGAAGGGGAAAAAGCTTGGGCGCAGCCGCACGTCAACGTCGTCGCGTTTCAGCACGGCGGTCAACATCGTGCGGATCGTTCCGATCAGATGCGCGACGGTGATGTCTTTGTCGACCACGAAGCCTTCGACCTGGGTAAAGGTGTTGTCGTGGGTCGCGTCAACCGCTTCGTAGCGAAAAACTTTACCGACTACCACGCGACGAAACGGTGGTTTCAGCAATCCTTTGCCGACCTGTTCGTAGGTCCGGCTTTGCACCGCGCTGGTATGCGTGCGCAGTAAGTCGCCGGTGCTGAGCCAAAACGTATCCTGCGCGTCACGCGCTGGATGATCAGCGGGAATGTTCAGGCGACCAAAGTTGTATTCGTCCTGCTCGATATGCGGACCATCGATGATTTCGTAACCCATGCTGGTGAAGACCTGTTCGACCTCTGCCGCGACTTGGCTGATCGGATGCAGACTGCCGATGTGACGTACTTTTTCTGGCAACGACACATCAATGGCGGCATCGTCTTGTCGACTCGCGACGCGTACCTGGGCCGCCGTCAGCGCATCTTTCAGCGCGGTCTTCACTTGATTCAAAATCGGGCCGAGCGTGCGTTTGTCTGCGCCCGGCGCTGCGGCAAAGCCCTCTTCCAGAGCTTTCAAAAGCCCGTTACGTCCCATCATCGCCACCCGCACAACCTCGACGGCAGCGGTATCGGTGGCAGCAGCAAACCCAGCGATGGCGTTTTTTTGCAGCTCTAACAGATCGTCACTTAAGCCCATAAATGCTCTCCCAAAGGTCGGCGAACCGTAGGCAGCACCACCATGCAGGCAACCCCGCTCCATCGCTGCATCTTGATGGAGCGATGGATCCATCCAC
>JANMYZ010000508.1:0-4160 GCA_031382605.1 Planctomycetota bacterium
GGTCCTTAGCCAGTGGTTCAGGAGCACGCACCTCAGCGCTCGACGAATCAGCAGCCATCGCCGTTTGGTAACCCAGCGGTAGCGCTATCGACAGAGCAACCGACAGAGCAAACGGCAGGGCAAACGGCAGAGCAGCCGACAACGCCAAATGGATTCGCTTATTCGTCATGAACACCACCTGATTTTTTCGCCGATACGTCATTGAGCACGCGATCGAGCTCAGCAATACGATACGGCTTGCTGAGCTGTGCACGAAAGCCATCAGCGATCAACTGTTCGACCGTTCGATCGCGCACATACCCACTACATAAAATCGCCACCACATGCGGATTTATCCGCTTCATTTCTCGTAGCACGTCAACGCCACGCTGACCAGGCATCTCCATGTCGAGCATCACGACGTCGATGCGTCGCCACTGGCGGCGATAGAGCTCCAACGCGGTGACGCCTTCGTTGGCGTCGAGCGCTTCCCAGCCCAGTTCTTCGAGAAAACCAACGGCCACCGAGCGGACCAGATCTTCGTCATCAACCAGCATCACGACGCCACGCTTGCTGGTGGCCTTCGCCGCTTCTTGCGGCACCGATGGCATGACTTCTTTGCCATCGGCTGCGAGTGGCAAATATAAAACAAAGCTTGTCCCCTTGCCCTCTTCACTGTCCACCCGCATCGAACCATGATGATCAAGCACCATGCCATAAACGGCGGCTAACCCCAAACCCGTACCCTTACCCACGGGCTTGGTGGTGAAAAAGGGTTCAAATATTTTCGCGCGAACCGCAAGGGGAATTCCCATGCCGGTGTCAGAAATAGTGAGCTCCAAATATGGCCCAGGAATCAGTGGAAGGATCACGCCTGCGTCATTCTGCGGCCCCATATCACGCAAGCGCGTCATGAAGCGCAGTTGTCCACCGTGCGGCATCGCGTCACGTGCATTCAGCGCCAGATTCAAAATAGCATTTTGGAGGTCAGTCGAATCGCCAATAATTTCACAGTGAGAAGCTGCCAAATCGACACTCACGGTGATGCTGTGATCCAAACTGACTTCCAACATTCCCATCGTATCGCCGATCACTTGGTGCACATTTACCGACTGGCGCTGGGTCTGCCCTTTACGAGCAAAGGTCAGTAATTTCCGAGTTAATCCCGCTGCGCGGTCACACGTGGTCAGAATAATTTTCAGTAATTTGCGCGGGCCTTCGGCTACGGGTAACTGACGTTCCAGCAATTCAGCGGCACCCATGATGCCAGCCAGCATGTTATTGAAGTCGTGGGCGATGCCTCCGGCGAGCTGCCCCAGTGATTCTAGTTTTTGCGATTGGCGTAGCTGGCGCTCCAATTGATTGCGTGCTGATACATCACGAATTACCGCGAGCAGCCGTCGTTGCCCAGGAAGATGAACTCGTGCTAAACCGACTTCTGCTTCAAAAGTAGTGGCGTCAAAACGCTGCATCAACACCGGGAAATGCTGCGTTTGTCCATCATGCGTCCGAACCAGCCGCTTATCCCATGAATCTCTGCTCGCATTGCTGCCGACTTCATGCGGAAGGATCGCCAGCAAATCATAGGCGTTCTTTCCCACCAACGATGTCGACCCGGTCGCAAACAACGCTTCAGCAGTCGGATTCGCTTCGGTGATGATGCCGTCACCAAAAAGCACCACCGCGTCGGCCGCGCTATCGACCAATGCCCGCGCCAATTCTTCACGCTCACGCAGCGCGGTATTGGCCGTGCGTAAATCATCTTCGCGAGCAACGACGGCGTCCGCCATGACGACGAAGCTGCGCGACAATTCGCCGACCTCATCCTGACGATAAGTATCCAGAGTCGGAACCACTCCGCGATCATCGGTTAGATTCAACGCCGCCTGAGTCAGCCGCGCCAAAGGTCGGGCAACTCGGCTACGCAGTACCGTCACCAACAACAGTGACTGCGCGATAATAACGGCCAAACCAACGATAAGAATCCATCCTGCCGTGGTGCGTGCGCGTCCATCCAGCTCTACAAATGGCTGAAGGGTGACTTCAGTCCATCCAGGACCAGGCATGCGTGAAATCAAATACCAACCGCTGCCATCCGGGTTTTCGACTAACTGACTTGGCGATCCGTGAGCATCGATAGTCGATTGCAGGTGAACCAAACGCGGATCACCGCTCGTCATTAATGTCAGGCTGACATTCCGACGATTTGATTCCGCGATTCGTTCCTGCAGATCCGTACCAGCCAATAACCGCCCATCGCGATTATATACCAGCGTTTCACCACCAGACGCCTGACGGTCGGTCGCCCGTTTCAGCAAGTCATCAATCGGCAGCATCTGAGTAATAGCAATGCGCCCCAGCGTTGCCGATTCCAGCGTCATAGTTGCGGCAATCTGCCAGCGATCCGTGATCGGCTCCCAAAAAGCTTCAGACCACTTCACTTGGCGCTCACCGGTTAAACTGGCCACTTCGGCCGGCAACATCACTGGATCAATCGGCAGCACATCGCGAGCTAAACTTACCTGATCGGTGCCCCAGCCAGCAAACCATTTTCCTTTCATCGCGATGGTCAGATTGGCGGGATATTCCGCGAGAGTCGGCGCCAACTCAGCTAACATATCCCGCGCAACCATTGCCGCTTCAAGCTGCGCATGATCGGTGCTCGCCGTGGTATTGATGAAGACGGCCCACGAGGATATTTTTTCCTGCGAAAATTGACGACGTGAACCATCCTCCAACAATGGAATCGGCGCAGTCGATGACGCGTGTCTTTCCAAGTGAAGTTGCAGTAATCGTCGAGCTTCCCGCACTTGGCGTTCGACGCGTTCAATAACCGCTATTTCACGCGCGGTGCGATCTTCGTTCCAGCGCTTAAGATTCTGCAATTGATCATGACGATGCGATGAAACCGTGGCTTCATAGCTGGCCCAAATGGCAAAGCCCACCACCGCCATCGTCCCCAAAACCAAGCGTACCAGCGCCTGCCCAACGATACCTAATTGCCAGAGCGACCTCATTGCCATCGCGCGCACTCTCGCCAACCGACATAAGTCATTCAAGTCTTATGTCCGATGTCCGATGTCCGATGTCCGATGTCCGAGGTCTTTTATGCGACGTTTGAAATGTGGCCTTTTGGGTATTCCTTTATGACGATGGACATCATCGTTGAAGCCATGACGCCCAAAGACCTCGGACCTCGGACCTCGGACCTCGGACATAAGATTTATTTTGGCTCCGGCACCGTCGCTCAGCTTGGCCGAATTGAAGTCGCGGCGACTGACCTGGGAATCTGCGCCATCGCTTTGCCAAAATGGAACGATCATGACCTTCGCTTGCAGGCGTGGGAGGCGGCTGGTTTCCAGGTGAAGCGTGCAAAGCATTCGCTGATTGAGCAGGCTCTCGCTGAACTACGCGCCTATGCCGACGGTTCCTGCCTGACGTTCAATGTGGCACTCGATCTGCGCCATCTGCCGACTTTCACTGAGCGCGTTCTGCTCACTCTTTTGCTGGTCCCGGCTGGCCAACTGCTGACGTATGGGCAGTTGGCAGCAAAAGCCGGATCGCCTAAAGCCTCACGCGCCGTCGGTGGTGCCGTCGGACGTAATCCCATCCCCGTGATCGTCCCCTGTCATCGCGTCGTCGCGAGTAACGGCATCGGTGGATTTGGTTTAGGCCTGCCCTGCAAACGCGTTTTGCTCGCGATGGAAGGCGTTCACCTCGACTGAGGTTCGATCTCAATCGAGCGACCAAGGTATTGATATTCCCGTCATCCGTGATGGAAACGTTTGCGGATTTAAGGATGACCCGTTCTCGCGTGTTCTCGCATGTTCTCGCGCGTTCTCGCGTGTTCTCGCGTCCCAGCGGGACGCCATGAAAATAGCCCGGCACTTCAGTGCCGGGTACATGGTTGGAGATGATCATAGTCCCGTAGATGCCAGGTTGAAATCAAGTCACCAATTCAGCCCTTTTCTCCGGGTGCGCCCGCACCCGCTGCCGGGCGGCACCGCTACGGCCCTTGGTGGCAATGGCGTTGCGATAGCCCTATCCCTCTCTCGTAATTGATCTTGCGTACGGGTGCATCGGCACGCGGGCATACGATCGATTGGGGCGTCTTTTCAGGAGCCATCGGCACATGTCTCGAATGGCGGAGTCTGCTCGATGGAATAATTCTGCGACGACGT
>JANMYZ010000535.1:0-1718 GCA_031382605.1 Planctomycetota bacterium
CTTCGCTCCCCATGTATCGCTACCCCAACCGTTCTCGGTCGCCAACCGCACGATCTCGTTTTCGTTTTCTTTGCTGGTGCGATGCTTTCCGCCAGGTTTCTTCGCTCTTTCTGATTGGTCGATCAGATCACGAAACCACCGCCGAATAGTCCGCACGGTCGCTATTGCAGCGATCGGGAGGAGACGCCTCCATCCGATGTCATGCCCGAGCCGCGCGAGTTGACGACGCTCGTCATCCGTCAAATGCCGAACCGCCGTTGGTCCATGCGCACGAAATAGATCACGCTCCAGCAACGCATACGAGGTCGTGCGCTTGGCGCGTTCCAGCGCTTTCGAGGTGATGTGGCGGAAGGTCAATGCGGTAGATTTGGTCATGGCGGCGCGCAGGGTGAAGCACGAAGAAATCACGCAAGCCCATGAGCCAGACACGACGCACCTGATAACGGTCGGCCCTTATTTCGTTTTAATAAACACGATCGACATGACCCAAAGCAGAAACGGTCACCGAAACCATCACGCTTTTCTTTTCAACAACCGTCCCACCGTCATCGGATGCCACTGACAACCACGAACGGTGGTTCGGAGCTTGCTCATGTGTCAATACTACCCGCATCCTTCCCCCAATCGAGAATTCGGACGATACTTAATTGAATCGCAACCAGTCTCCTTACTACAATTCAAATGAGGACAGATGTCCGGCCTAAAGGACGCCAATGCCCACCATGCCCTCGTCCAT
Source organism: Planctomycetota bacterium (assembly GCA_031382605.1). Lineage (GTDB taxonomy): Bacteria > Planctomycetota > UBA11346 > UBA11346 > UBA11346 > BOG-1363. Next base: position 737 of record JANMYZ010000535.1, read on the forward strand.
CACTACCAGATCGATAAAGATCAGGCACGCCATCTGTTGCACCGCATGGTGATATCCGGCGCAGTGCAGCCGGAACCGCCCGAATTAGCTTCCGCATGGGAACCGGCCGCCGGTGCCGGTTTAGTCGATCGTCTCATTCTCCATGGCTATCGCTCATTGCAGGCCTCGACCCTCACGTTCGATCGCGTGCTCGGCGCTGCCGGAGCCGTGCGTCTGAATCCCGGCACGACCTGATGGCCTGAGACCGATGCCCGGCCCCGTAGCCAACAAACACCGCAGCCGTCGCCTGCTCTCTTTTCTACGTGCCCGCCTCAGCGAGCCAATCCTCGACCAGCAGATGGGGCACTCGCTTGAACTCGCGGACGTTGTGCGTGACCAACGTCCAACCGAGCGAGTGCGCGTGTGCAGCGATCAAGGTGTCCAAGGGTCCGATTGGGGACCCTCGATGTTCGAGCGTGGCCCGAATAATGCCGTATGATTGGGCCGCCGCTTCATCAAACGAAACCACCACGAGCGTCTTGAGAATGCGACGGATATTCGCCGCAGCGATGTCGGGATGCTTACTCTTGGCGGCACCAAAGCGAAGCTCACCCATGGTGATGCTGCTGACACGTACTCGGGATGGGGGATGTTCCCGAAGCATTCCCATCAGTGCTGCCGACTTCTTCGCCAGGGCGATGCAATGGTCGGTATCGAGTAGGTACTTCACAACGCAGCGCGTTTTTCGACTGGCCCTGTCGGCCACCGACGGAAGCTCTCATCGAGTGGCTGGAGATGCTCCCATAGGTCATCCCACGAATCGGCATCTTTGGCCGGCGTGATGATCAAGTCGTCACCACGACGCCGAACGGTCGCGCGCGCGGTTGAGAGACGAAACTCCTTTGGGATCGTGACCGCCTGGCTCCCACCATTGGTAAAGACCCGCACGGTGACTGCCGGTTTGCTCAGGGTGTTCTTGGTTATCATAGCTACCATAATAGCT
>JANMYZ010000620.1:0-3209 GCA_031382605.1 Planctomycetota bacterium
TGCCGTTGGTGTTGACGACGACGGTTCCACTCGCGGGATTCGTTAGCTTAGTAAACGTCAGAGCGCCGCCCTCTGGGTCATAAGCCGATAGCGATCCGTTTAATGCGGTCGTCGTTGACGACGTGCGAAAATTTCCGCCCAAGGCGACCGGCGAATCGTTGACCGCCGTGATGGTCAGCGTGATCAGCTGCGATGCGCTGCTGACACCATCGGAAACGGTGACGGTCAACGCGACGGTTCCGGTCGCGTTTGGCACTGGTGTCACGGTCAAGGTTCGTGGGCTGGTGCTTCCCGTAATGATTAAGTTGCCGTTGGCGACCAGCGCCTGATTGGCAGAAGATGCGGTGACCACCAACGCACCAAGCGCGGTGTCGCCATCAGCCAACGTCAGCGTGATCGCGACGGGCGTGTCCTCATTGGTTGATGCGGCAGTTGCTGCCGTGATCGACGGCGGCGATCCGATCGTCACCGTTTGTCCACTCGATATCTGCGTATCAAACGACGTATTCACCACGGTCACCGTTGCGCTGCCCGAGGTGGCAAAGTTAATCGCGGGAACCACTGCCGTGAGGGTGGTCGCAGACACCACTGTGCTGACCAGAGCCACGCCATTCCAGCGCAGCGAAGAAACCCCAGAAACGAATCCGGTTCCGCTGCAGGTGATGGTTTGGTTCGCAGATCCCGTCGCCACGACTGTCGGAGAAACGGCGGATAAAACCGGCGCCGCGTCAGTCACGTAGCCATGAACCGTGATCGTCGTGGCCGCCAATGTTCCCACGTCGCCGGTGGCTTCATCGATAACCTTGATATGCCACGTACCGGCCGGGTTCTCACCCCAATGTGCTACGCTGGAGAACGTCCAATTCGAAAAATTTGCACCCCGATCCGCTGCACGCCGTGGAATATCGCTAATCGTTCCGGCGGGGGAAACCAACTGAAAATGCAGATCGCCGCGCCATGAATGCGTCACATTCACCTGCAATTCCACTCGTTCGGTAATGAAACCAGCCGGTGCCGTGATCGTCAAGCTGCGATCGATTCCAGCAGCAGGGCTATCAGCAATCGCGGTGGATGCTGAACTGCTGACGCTCAGCGGGGTGGCAGATGATGGCGCAAGAATCCAACTCGACGTTGCCATGGCCACTGCGGCAGACGCATCAATCCGACCGAAGCCATAGCGATGATTGAACGAACGCCCTGCACCATTGGTAATCCAACCCACGCCAGCGGCATCGTTCTTCACCGCCGTGCGCACCAACAGGTGGTGCACATCGCGCCAAGTGAGCGCAGGATTCGCCTCCAGAATTAACGCCGCCGTTCCCGAAACTAACGGGGTCGAAAATGACGTGCCGACCGTCGACGAATAATCCGGGTCTGTTGGAATGACGTAATCACCGCTGCTGTAGCCAAGCGGTAATCCAGAACCTGAAGTTGAAATTCCCGTTCGATCCGTGGAGACCATACCAGTTCCACCGCCACCGCCGGGCGCGCACACCAATATATTTGCGCCAGATTCACTGTAAGACGCTTGCACACCATTTGGTTGCAAAGCTCCCACCGCGACGACGTAACGAGAATTCGCCAAGTTGTCATAATTTGCATTATCGCTGGTACCGCCATTGCCGCCGGCCCACACGTAGACCACGCCTTTGCCACCGCGTCCTTGCGCGACTCCGTTGGCAAATGCGCTGAGCATCAATGGCTCAATCGGTTCGAGCACACTACCGCTATCGGACGGCCCCCACGAGTTACTGCTGACGCTGACTTGATTGGCCACCACCGTTTCGCTGACGAGATAGTTCATCGCCTGCGCATTGTCTGCGTCAGTGGTTCCCGCACTGATCAAACGTACTGCCACCAAACCGGCGCGTGGGGCCGCTCCGCGACCGCCCAGCGTGTTGTCGCGAGCACCGGCCAAACCAGCGACAAACGTCCCGTGGTTGTCATCTTCGTTCGTAGCTGGCGCCGGATCGCTGTCTCCATAGTTAATATCAATGTCGATATCAGTGCGCGCATTGCCCGATAAATCGGGATGATCGGTCTGCATGCCGTCATCAACGATGGCAATATTTATACCTTGGCCCAGCACGGTGTTCCAGGCACCCGAAACGTTGATGTCACTGCCCGCCGCGCCGCCCCATTGTCCCGTATTATTGAGATGCCATTGGTTGACAAACAAAGGATCGTTGACGACGCGACGACTCCATTGACGAGCAATGAGCGGCGTCGCAAACACCACGCCCGCGTGGTCATGCAGAACATTGGCAACCTCCACCGCTGCGATCAGTCCTGCTTTATCCGATGTTTCCACGATCACGGTATTCGGACTGTAGGCGATCGTCTCGATCACTTTTAGCTGATGCTGATTCACCAGTGCTGCCACATCTTGCCCAGGCTGAACGCGCAGCACCAAGCGCCGGGTGATCTCGCCAACGCCTTGCGAGGTCAACACCACAGCGCGTACGAAACTGACGCCTGCCATCAGCGACACTTCTTCCGCACGCTTGTCCAACGCTTGGCGATCGGCCAGTTCACCCAGACGCAATACCGCACGCCATTGACCTTTTTCGTTTTGCCGACGTTCCATGCTCAGCGCTTTCGCACCGGCACGTGCGACGCTTTCATTACTGGTCGCGCCCACCACCAAACGCGTCAGCGACAACTGCGCTTCGACGCGGCTCGCTCCAACCCAGTAGGTCAACGGTTCCTGTTCTGCTGCCATGATCGAATAAAATGATGGCGCCGAAAAAAACAGCGCGACCAAACAAGTCAAAGGACGGTTAGACATAGCGTTTTTCCTCTTTGTAGTCAGCCGTATTCAGATCTTTATCGAGACCGACGATCACGTGAACGCTCAATCAGCGGCATCGCCAACAGCACGCCCGGTTGCTGACGCAGCGCATCGGCGGCGTCGAACGCGGCCAGCAAACTATTGCCACTAGCGACACAGATGGCGGTGTCGGGGCTGTAGTCCACGCGCTCGACCACGCGCGCTCCACACCTGATCGCCAAGGCTTCTAAATTCTGACCAGCGCTGCCACGAACCACCACTTGATTGGTGATTCGTTGGGGTTGCGACTGAAAATCTTCGCCGACCGTCCCATACGCGCTGAAGCGCTGAATATCCTTTTGCGCTTCCTTCATTTGCCGAGTGACTTCATTCAATTCAGCCACCGAAGCGACAGGTTTACGTAACAAATAAACCTCCA
>JANMYZ010000615.1:0-1820 GCA_031382605.1 Planctomycetota bacterium
GTTCGCGTGGGTGCCGAAGAATGTCGTCGAAATCGTGGCGAGCCCGCAGTCGATGATGGTTCTTTCTGCGGAAAATAATGGCCAAGCGAACGTTCACGAAGCGACGCTGATCTGGCGTTTTAATGTCGATGTGGTCGATGAACTTGGCGTCAGTCAGGCTACGGCGATGCCAGATATCGTCCCGCAGGTGACTCCAGCGATTGCCGGACTCTGGCATTGGCGCGATCGCCGGACGCTGGCGTTGAAAACGTCGGAGGCATTGCCTTTGGCGACGACGTTCACCGCCGTCTTTTCGGCGGAAAAATTCCGCACGACCGACGGTTTCCGTTTGCGTGAATCCACGACGAATTCGTGGTCGACGGCAGCATTATCGTTGTCTGCGGCGACCGTCGAAACCTTCGATCGTGACGGCACGATCATTGCGCTGACCTTTAATCAGCCAGTCGATCCAACGGTTATTGCCGGTGGTTTATCGGTGGTGTTGCCACCAGTCGAAGCGCAACCAGTGACCGTGGTTGCGCCGCCGTCGCCTCAGCCGATCGCCGAAACGACCACCGAGCCAGCGATCGAACCAACCAAAGCGGAAGTGACGAACGTTCCTGCGACCACGCCAACGCCACCGTTGGTGCGCGCCCTGAGCACAGCACCAGCGACCACCGTTCGCGTGGTGATCCGGTCAGCAACACGTGGCTCCGCGACGATCGGTTTGAAGGCCGGCACGGTTGGTAGCGCTGGTCCGTTGGGATTGGCGCAGGCGTGGGAACAGGTCGTGCCGTTGCAACAAACCTTGGTTCTGAATCAGGCAACCACCAGCGTACCAAGCCATGGCGCGGTTCGCGTGGATGTCACCACCAGCGATGCGAAAGCTCCGCTCGATCTGCTTGCGCCGACCATCACGGTCGATCCAGCATTGCCGGTGAGCGTGAAGATCACCGACACCGGTTTGTCCGTGGTCGGCGATTTCCAGCCCGGTCAAACCTATCGCATTCACAGCGCGGCGGTGTGGCCAGACGAGCCACTCACCAGCGGCCACGTCTTGCCGGCGTATTCAGCGGCCAGTTCCGTCAGCGTGGTTATTCCCGCACGTCCCGCCGGAATATGGCTGCTCGATGACGCCGTGGCCGCTGGCGATGTGCGCGTTGCAGCGCATGCGGTTGCGACCGCAACGGCGAGCGTGTTGGCGCTGAAGACGGATGAATCGTTGGCGACCAATGAGCTGGCGTGGGACAGCCTGGGTGATGCTCCAGCACGGCTGAAAATCGATGACCTGGCTCATGATTTGGCACCCGCGTCGTATCGTTTGCGCATCAACGCGAAGGATGACGCCACGATCCTGTGTGAAGAAAAACTGGTAATCGAACACGTTATGGTCCGCCCAGAAGCGCTTATGCGCGCGGTCATAACTTTGGCGAAAGCCATCGTTGCCGGCGATCAGCAAAGCGACGTGCCCGTACGCGTCGTGCGCCTAGAACGTCCGTGAGCACTGTGGATAAGTGCTAATTCGCAATCTGCTCGTTACGAAGCCTTCATCAATAACCAACGAATTGAGAAGGCCTTAACCACAACCCGGCCGAGCCGGAACCCAAGCGAAGACAACGATTGGAGAAGTCTAACCACAGAGGGCACAGAGGGCACAGAGGAAAATCAGAATGCCTTTCTCTGTGCCCTCTGTGCCCTCGGTGGTTAAGGCCTTCTTCTGATTATTTTTCTATCATTTCAGTTGTTAGATCTTCTCCGGTCGGCTTCGCGGCCCTGCGGTACCGGTTGGTAATGGCGCTAGATCAGCGCCGGCCAGTTCACCGCGAGCGATTTGAAAATGA
>JANMYZ010000626.1:0-2894 GCA_031382605.1 Planctomycetota bacterium
CTGGGCGGACAACGTGGGGTAACGCCGTCTTCTTGGCTGTCCGCGTACAGACCATTGCACATGCAAACTTGCTCACTATTTTCCCCCGCCTTGGCCGAGTGGCGGAATTGGCAAACGCTGCGGATTCAAAATCCGCCGCCCTCACGGGCTTGTGGGTTCGAGTCCCACCTCGGCTACCAAACGTTGATGTTATCGTTGAAGAGGTTGGCGGATGTATCCGCCAACCTCTTGTGTTGGTGCTGGCGCCAAAGCGCGCGCAAACACCGACTGGAACACCATAGCAACACTCCGCGATCGAGTCGCTGGTCGGTGATTGGCCAATGGACTCCGTCTCCATCATCCGCCAACGCAAGGAGTCCGCGATGCGTACCGTCCCCAATGTTCTCAATGTCCTGGCTGCTCTCTTCGTGACCCTCGGCTTCGTCGGGTGCGACAACCAGCGCGAAATTCAATCTGCTGCTACTGATAAAGCCGCCACAGAAAAAATGCATGAAGCACTTGCTGCTCAACGTGCCGTTGAAGAACAACGACGTGCTGACCTACGAGTTGCTGCTGAGGCCGGTAAATTAGCCTCTATCAATAATATCTGTCCAGTCACCGGTTTGTCCGTCGATCCCGCGATCGCCCCGGTGATGGTTGAAGTTATGATCGTGAACCCACCTGAATTTCTCGCCATCGGCGTCGCTAACGCGGCCGCTGCCGAATCCGTGCGCCAGAATCCTGATCGGTACGCCCCTGCCGCCCGCAATAATCGCCAAGCGCGCAGTCCGACCACCGTCGGAAATTAGCCGACCACTCTCGGAAACTAGCCGACCACCGTCGGAAACTAGCCGACCAGCCGACTTGCCTGCAGCCGGTTGCCTTACAGCATGTCGACCTCACCCATTTCCGGACGGCCCCATGCCTAAAGCCATTTTTCACACCCCGCACGGCGACATCAAAATCGCTCTGTTTGACAAAACTGCGCCTGCCACAGTCGCCAACTTCATCAAACTAGCGAAGTCTGGTTTCTACGACCAATTGTCGTTCCACCGTGTGATCAGTAATTTCATGGTTCAAGGCGGCTGCCCAAATAGTAAAGAAGGTGCCAAGGGCATGCCTGGTACCGGCGGTCCTGGTTATAAAATCAAATGTGAACTCGGCGCATCAAACCCTGAAAAACACGCTCCAGGTACCTTGAGCATGGCCCACGCTGGCCCCAACACCGGCGGCAGTCAGTTCTTCATCACCCACGGCAGTACCCCGCACCTTGATGGCGTACACACGGTGTTCGGCCGTATTGTTTCAGCCGATGATCAGAAAATCGTCAATGCCGTGAAGCAAGGCGATCGCTTCAGCGTTGAAATCGTCGACTAGTTGAGCGACGGGGTCAGCTGATCTGCGGTTTCGCTGTGCGAGACCGCAGAGAAATCGACCAACTCATATTGAACCAGAGGAACGGAGAAACGGAGGAAAGCGGAGGAAAGCAAAAACGAAAAACGTGAAGATGGATTCGATTCTCCGTTTCTATCTTTTAGATTTCTCGGTCTTCCTCCGTTCCTCCGTTGCTCCGTTCCTCTTGTTCAATTTTTCATTTAACAAACGACTTCAATAAACGACTAACGCGGGTTTCCGCCGTTCGATTTGCTCTGAGGATCCATCAATGCTGACTACTGCCCAACAAAGTTTTGTCGAATTATTGGTTGCGCGTCAGGCGCTGAAATTCGGCGATTTCACCCTCAAAAGTGGCCGTAAAAGCCCGTACTTCATTAACACCGGATGCTTCAACCAAGGTGGCGATCTGGCGTTGCTTGGGGCCGCTTACGCAGCCACCATCGTGGCGCGTTTTGGCCGTGACGTGCAGGTGGTGTTCGGTCCTGCGTACAAAGGAATTCCCCTCGCGCTGGCGGCGGCGGCGGAATATCAGCGCCTAATTGGCCGCAGCGTTGGCTGGACCTACGACCGCAAAGAAGTCAAAGATCACGGCGATGGTGGACTCTTCGTTGGCGCGCCACTCATCGCTGGCACCCCGTTGGTGATCGTCGATGACGTGCTGACCGCTGGTACCGCGCTGCGCGAATCGCTGACCAAACTTACGCCCACGGGCGTAAAAATTCTTGGCGCAGTGGTCGCTGTCGATCGCCAAGAAAAAGGCCAAGGCAACCTCACCGCTATCGAAGAAATTCAACGTGAACTGAACGTCTGCGTTGCGCCCATCATCACGATCAGCGAAGCCGCTGATTTCTTGGTCGCCCACGATGTCGGCGGAAAACGCTATGTGACCACGGCAGAGCGCGAGTGGATTGCTCAGCATCTGGCGGGAAAGTAAATCCGCCTGCTTCGTAAGCATTTACTAAGTTGCAGCGTCAATTGGCTTCATAGTCTACACAATCAGTCATCTTCATAACCACCTGGAGCCTCTGCCATGACCATCCTCTCTCAGCGTCTATCCTCATCAATTTTTCGTCCGCTGCTGACGTGGGTTGCCGCCCTCGTTATTGGCATTTCGCTGCACGCAGCCGACGAGATCAAAGGCTCGGGGTGGTTGGAAAAACACGCTGAAGCCATTGCAGCGTCAAAAAAGAGCGGCCTTCCGATGCTCGTTAATTTCACCGGTAGCGACTGGTGTGGATGGTGCGTCAAGCTGCATAAAGAAGTGTTTGCCACCAAGGAATTCAAAGAATGGGCCGCCACCAACGTCGTGCTCCTCGAACTTGATTTCCCTAACAAAAAAGCTCAGGACGCAGCCATTAAGGCCAAGAATGAAGAGCTCTCCAAACAGTACAACGTTGAAGGATACCCAACGATCCTGATCTTGGATGCGACCGGCAAGAAAATTGGTGAGCTTGGATACGTAGCCGGCGGACCAACGGTTTGGATCGCTGAGTTCACTAAGCAATACAAAGCTGGCGGCG
>JANMYZ010000629.1:0-3908 GCA_031382605.1 Planctomycetota bacterium
CAGTACCGCGACCTTCACCAAAGCCGGCAGTTACACGTTTCAATGTACCATCAAAGATTCCGGCAATCTGACCGCGACCAGCAGCGTAACGGTGACGGTGAATCAGACCGCATCGAGCGTGGCGGTAACCCCAGCGTCGGCGACGGTGGCTTTTTCAGCAACCCAGCCATTCACGGCTTCGCTGAAGGATCAATTTAGCGCTGCGTTGGCAGTCCAGCTGACGGCGACGTGGTCGCTGTCGGCCACCACCAGCGGCACGCTGAGCAGCACGGGGTTATTCACCGCTAATACCACGACAGGCGGTCCGTACACTGTGACCGCGACCAGCGGCGGAAAGACCAGCACGGCAAACGTGACCGTGACGGCAGCCGGGTCTGGTGGTGGCGCCAGCGCCAGCGGTGGTGGCGGCGGCGGCGGAGGTTGTGGCCTTGGCTCCGGCCTGGCGGGATTGATGGGCCTGACGATGGCAATGATGGCCTTCATGCGCCTACGAAATCGCCTGCGCTAAGGGGCGAGCGCGCCAGCGGAAAAAACAAAAAACGGCAAGAACAAAGGATCTCCGATGCGGACCCCGCATCGGAGATCCTTTTTTGTCGATGGTGTCTGCGCGTGGGATTTGACGTGATTTGAGCGGATTTTATGGAGAAGCAGCACCCACCTCGTGCCACACCGAAAAGCCATAAAATACCGTTAAATGGCATTTTACAAAATCATGAGCTGATGTTTGGCAGGTTGGTCTTGGCGAGTGCTACGGGCCTGAAGTGGGTACCAGCTGCCGCTGGCCCCTGAGTCATGGTTGTTAAGTTGTTCGGCGTCGCGTCTTGTGAATTCGTCCTCGGTTCGTCGACTGTCGGTCTTGAACGGCCACACCTTTTCGCCCCGCCTTTCACGCACCTTTTCGCCCCGCCTTTTACGCACCTTAATCGCGCACCTTATCGCGCACCTTTTCTGCTCTCTGCATCGTTGCTTTTTGTCCTCACTTTTATCGAGAGGTCTTTCTTATGTCCATCAAGCGCTCGCTCGTCACTGCCCTCATGTTGGCCTGCGCGGTTCCCCTCACGAACGCGGTTGAACATCGGACGGGTTACCTTCCGCCGACCGCTACTGAACAGGCCTGGGCTGAAGCCAACATGATCAAGGTGACCACTGTCCTGCCCAATCGCTTGGCCTTGCAACGGGTGGCGGCAGAGCAGCAGAGGCTCACTGGTTTTGCGGCTCCGATCACCGCCGTGGCGGCCGAAGACGGGGCCGAGATCTTAGGCGTCAAGGGCGCCGCCGCAGCTTTGCCTGCCACCAAGATGGTGACACGTGCAGCGTCCATGGCCTATCCCCGGGCCGTGGATAATTCCGCCGAAGCGTGGTTTCCACCTATTAGTAGCCAGGGCGGGCTTGGTTCCTGCGCCTCTTTTTCGACGACCTATTACACCATGACCTCACAGGTCGCCCGCTTGCGTGGCTGGAATGTGAAGACCGATAATAATCCGGCGCACATTTTCTCTCCGCGGTTCACCTACAACATGATCAATAATGGAGTCGATGGGGGTTCGTATCACCTGACTGCTTATTGGCTGTTAACCATGACGGGTTGCGCGACCTACGCGGATTTTCCATACGATGCGGTTGATTATAAATCTTGGCTCACCACCGCATCTGCTTGGCGTGAAGCGCTCAATTATCGAATGTTAAATTCTGGTACAGTCATGGCGATCGATACCGATGTCGGCCTTGCCAATGCCAAACAGATGCTGGCCGACGGCTACGTTTTCAATTTTCCAGCTGCGGTAAGTGACTGGCAGTTCACCAGTCTGGTCAACGATCCCGGCACCACAGCTGACGACGCTTTATTTGCCGTTGGGGTGCCTGCGACCCGCCCAAGGGTGGTCTCACATTGCATCGATGGGGTGGTCAATCACGCAATGACCGTTGTGGGTTACAACGATGACGTGTGGTGTGACATCAATAGTAACGGAGTGGTCAATGCGGGTGAAAAGGGCGCCTTGCGCATAGCCAATTCTTGGGGCCAGTGGGAGGACGGCGGCTTTGTTTGGGTCGCCTACGACGCACTGAAGACCGTGTCGGGGGTGGCCGGCGGGTACAGCGGACCGCGCGAGGAGGCAATCGCGAATCATCGATTAGATTGGATGAGCGCACGTCCAAGTTACACGCCGTCCTTGGTGGCTGAATTCACCGTCACGCATGCCCAACGTAATCAGATGTCGCTAACGGTTGGTCGTGGTCTAACGACGGCAACTTCGCCAGCCACAACGAGCGGATTCAATAAATTTAGTAATTGTGGTGGCAGTTGGGCATTTGATGGAACTTCGACCGCAATCCAGGCGTCTTTCATCATTGACTGCACCGATTTGGTAAACACCGCAAGCGGCAATCGCTGGTTTGCTTCCTTCAACGATAATGCCGCCAATATTCCTGGGTCTTTCACCAGGGTTCGTTTTATTGACAGCGGCAATGCCATCACGACGGCGAGTGCCACCAATCCCAGCGGTGGTCTGCCGCAAACGGTCGACAATACCACGTTGTATGCCTACGCAGATAATGCCTTACCGACCAACGTGGCACCCGTGGCGAAGAACCAATACATCGGGACGATCACGAATGCGCCGTATGTGTTTGCGCTGGTGGCGACGGACGTCAACGGAGACCCCTTGACCTATTCCATCGTTGCAGGTCCCAGTCACGGCAGTCTGAGTGGTCTGAGTGGAACGGGTGCCAATCGTATTTACACGCCAAATTCGACGTTTCAGGGTACCGACTCTTTTACCTTCAAAGCCAATGACGCCAAGGTTGATTCGAATATAGCAACCGTGGTGATTCAGGTCGGCACAGCCGGAACCGGATTGATGGCCGAGTTCTTCCATCTCGGAAATAATGGGACGGTGCCGGATTTGACTGGCGTGGCAGCGGACCTGACGCGCGTCGATACTCAGATCAATTACGCGACGGCGACCGATTTCCCGAGTGGCTACAGCGATAATTTTGCTACGCGCCATACGGGGTTCATCAACGTCCCCACCGCAGGTAGCTATACGTTTTTCTTGACCTCGGATGACGGTTCGAAGTTGTGGGTTGATGGTGTTCAGCTTGTTTTCAATGATGGATCCCATGGTGCGGACGAAAAATTCGGGACCGTAACGTTAACGGCGGGCTATCACGCGCTGCGCGTTGAATATTGCCAAGGCGGCGGCGGCATGACGTTAGTCATGAAATGGTCGGGCCCCAGCATCGCTAAAGCGGTCGTTCCGACGAATGTTCTTTTCTATCCGGTAGTCACCAATAATGCCGCCCCAGTGGCCCAGTCGCAGAGCAAAAGTGTGGTGAGCGAAGGCAGTGTAGAGCAAATGGTCGTCACGCTGGTCGCTACCGATGCCAATTTGGATGTGCTCACCTATGCCACCGGATTACCTGCGCACGGCACGCTGTTTGGTGTCGCTCCGAACCTGACCTATCTGCCAGACCAAGGCTATGTGGGTTCAGACGTCATCAATTTTAAGGCCAATGACGGTACGGTAGATTCGAATACCGCCACGGTCACCATCACGGTGATCAATGCGCCCCCAACGGTGGCGACGGCTGCGGCGGCGACGTCCAACCCGGTCACCACCACCACTACGGCTCTGAGCGTGCTGGGCGCCAATGACTGCGGCGAATCCAATCTGACGTACACCTGGGCGACCACGGGCACGCCGCCAGCGGCGGTAACGTGGAGTGCGAACAATTCGAATGCCGCCAAGGCCAGCACCGCGACCTTCACCAAGGCCGGCAGTTATGTGCTGCAATGCACCATGAAAGATGCCGGCAATCTGACCGCCACCAGCAGCGTGACGGTGACGGTAAACCAGACCGCGACGAACATGGGGCTGACGCCGGCGACAGCGTCGGTGAATGCCAAT
>JANMYZ010000645.1:0-2890 GCA_031382605.1 Planctomycetota bacterium
ACGGCGAGGAAGTCAAAAATGCCGCCACCATCATTGTTCAACACCACGATCGCCCCACGTCGCCACGGTTGTGGTGTCAGCGCCAAGGCTGGCAGATCGTGCAGGCACGCGAGATCCCCGATCAACAACAACCCTGGCGCACGGAGGAATTCCAATTCGCCAAGAAAAGTTCCCAGCGTTCCATCGATGCCGTTGACTCCGCGATTGGAAAAAATCGGACGATCGCACGGTGGGCAATGCAGATTGCCGTAGCGCACCGCCATGCTTGAAGCGAGATGGAGCAACGCGAATCCAGGATGATTGACCGCACGATGCGCAGCCAACGTTTCGCCCCACGGTTCGCTGGCGATGGTGGCGCTCAATTGGCTACGAGCCGCTGATTCAGCCTGCTTCCAACGTGCGCTCCACGCCGTGTCGCCAGGAGCGCATTGCTCAGCCATGGAATCCAAGTGCTCGTTCAGCTGACCGCGCAGAACCACCGTCGCACGCGCAAGAAAATCGACATTGCGATTTTGTTCACACACCACCCACGGACAGTCTTGACGGCCAAGCCATTCATAGACTGAGCGAGCCAACGGCGCGGAGCCGAGTTGAATAATCAGCTCGACCGTTTCTTGGCCAAGCGCACCGTTCACCAGCGCATCAGCCGAACAGATGAGATTTGCCGAATGTATGTGTCGCAGACCCGAAGGCGCATCCGCCAACAGCGGAAATCCCGTACGTTCCGATAAACGCAACGCAGCTGCCGTGGGCGTTTGGCCATTCGCGCATCCAGCTACGATCACACCACGAAGTCCTGGTTTTAACCACGTTTGCGCAGGCAATGTTGCACCACGAACCGCGTGATGCATCTGCGTAAAAGCGCCCTGACGTCCGTGTAGTGCATCCGTCGGAAGCGTTGGCATGACCCACGATGAATCGGGCAATGGCGGCAAAGGATCACGTAATGGCACGTTCAGATGCGTTGGCCCATCACGCCATTGCGCCAAGCGACTGACTTGGCTGCGCACTGCGCGCAGCGTTGGTGTCGTCGCGGTCGGTTCGCCCAGCGACAACGATTGCCGCACGTAGGGGGCAAGCACGCCACGTTGTTCCATCGCCTGTGGCGCACCGCAGGCGATCAGTTCCCATGGTCGATCAGCGCTGATGATCATCAGCGGTAATTCGGCGGCGTCGGCCTCTACCACAGCGGGCAGCAAATTCGCCACCGCACTGCCAGAGGTCACGCAGACCGCCACGCATTGGTGACTCGCTCGCGCCAAGCCGATAGCGATGAAACCAGCACTGCGCTCATCGATATGGCTTAAACACGCGTCGCCAAACTGCGCATGTAGCGCATACAACAGCGGACTATTGCGACTTCCAGGGCACAGCACGACGTGCTGAACTCCAGCGCGTTTAAGTTCTTCCGCGATGGCACGGCACCACAGAGCATTGAGGTTGGGATCTGGCACGCGCGGGAGTCTCAGCGCGATATCCGCCGGTGCCAGCGTGAGGCATCGGTATCGATTGTGCTCGGCGGTGGGAAGCCAGCAGCGAGCAGCGATCCTAACGCGTCCCTAACGTGGGCGGTTTCAGAGACAATGAGATCCTAACATCGGCATTGGTAAGTTTGCCGTCGTCGAGGAGATACTCATGTCGATCATGATCATGGTGAGCGCGGTGGTAACCGTCGCGCTGTTGCTTTACCTGGCGGTGGTGATTGCGAAGCCGAAGTGGTTCCAATGAGCCTGTTCGACGATCCTTCTGGCTGGGTGCAACTCGGTCTATTCTTCGGCATCTTGCTGGTGTCCGCACCACTTATCGGTCTGGGTATTGCCAGGGTTTTCGATGCCGGTCGTCCACTGAAACGTTGGGAATCTGTTTGCCTGCGTAGCTGTGGAGTGATGGCAGAGGCGGAGATGGGATGGCGCACGTATGCGCTTGCGATTCTCTTTTTTAATGTGCTCGGTTTGCTGGTGGTATTCGCCCTGCAACTTCTGCAAGGCGTGTTGCCAGGTAATCCTGCGGGTATGACTGCGGTCACTTGGCATCTCGCGCTCAATACCGCCATCAGTTTCGCCACCAACACGAATTGGCAGGCGTACGGTGGCGAGAGCACCATGAGCCATTTGACCCAGGCGCTTGGACTTGGTGTGCAGAATTTCCTCTCTGCCGCCACGGGCATCGCTGTGCTCGTCGCGTTGGCGCGTGGTTTTGTTCGCGAACGCGCAGCCACGATCGGCAATGCGTGGGTGGATCTCTGGCGCTCCACGGTTTGGATATTACTACCAGCGTCGTTCATTTTCGCCCTGGTGTTGGTATCGCAAGGTGTGGTGCAGAACTGGAGCGCGCCGACGGCAGCGACGTTGCTGCAACCAATCGCCGCATCAGCTGATGGCAGCACTGCGGCCGTCACGACCCAGGCTATCGCTACGGGTCCAGCAGCATCGCAGATCGCCATCAAACAGCTGGGCACCAACGGTGGCGGTTTCTTCAACGCGAACTCTGCCCATCCCTTTGAGAACCCGACTCCGCTGACGAACCTGCTGGAATGTCTGGGAATCCTGGTCATTTCTGCCGGATTGTGCTTCGCTTTCGGTCGTCTGATCGGCGATCGTCGCCAAGGACGCGCGCTGTTCGCAGCGATGCTGGTACTTTTTATCGCAGCGCTGCTGCCGTGCTGGTGGGCCGAAGCTGGTGGCAATCCACGCCTGGATGCGGTGGGCGTCACTCATGATGGCAACTGGGAAGGTAAGGAGACGCGTTTCGGCGTGGCGAATTCTGCACTGTGGGCGGTAGCGACCACGGCAGCGTCCAACGGTTCGGTGAATGCGATGCACGACTCATTTACTCCACTCGGTGGTCTGGTGCCGATGGTGATGATGCAACTTGGTGAGGTGGTGTTCGG
>JANMYZ010000671.1:0-4310 GCA_031382605.1 Planctomycetota bacterium
CAGCGTTTGTTGGCTGTGCAAAAAGCCGGCGACACCGGTGGCGACGCCAACGTGACTGGTTTGAAGTTGCTGCAGGAAAGCGAGCGAGACGAACGCGTGCGCCGCGCAATCAACGAAAGTTTCGCCATCATCAACCTGTCCTCCACGGAACAGGACGTACGCGTCGCCGCAGCAAAGCAGCTGGGTGAATTAGTTTCCAGTCGTGCGTTGTCACGCATCCAAGATCTGGTGAAGACCCTCGACGAGCAGAAACCCAACGACGCCGCCATGTTGGCGGTTTGTCGCGAAGCGATCGGCGCCATTGAACGTTGGCAGACCACCGCCCGCGGCATCAGCCATGTATTCAGCGGTATCTCGCTTGGTTCGGTGTTGGTGCTCATGGCGCTTGGCCTGTCGATTGTCTTCGGCCTGATGGGCGTCATCAACATGGCGCACGGCGAGATGCTGATGATCGGTGCCTATGCCACTTTTCTGACGCAGGAGGCGTTCAAGTGGATGGTCGCCGCTGGCGCGCTGCCAGCGTGGACTTTCGAACTGTATTTCCTGATGGCGATCCCGATGTCGGTGGTGGTCGCTGGCGGCGTGGGTTTATTCCTAGAGTGGGCGGTGATCCGTCATCTGTATGGCCGACCGCTGGAAACCCTGCTCGCCACCTTCGGGGTGTCGTTCATCCTCATCCAATCCGTACGCATGATCTTCGGCAACAATCGGGCGGTGAACAATCCGTCGTGGTTGCAAGGTGGATGGGAACTCGCCCCGGATGTGATCTTCCCCTACAATCGCCTGTTTATCATCGTGTTCTGTGCGGTGGTTGTTACCGGCATGTACTTGCTCATCACCAAAACGCGGCTTGGCCTGTTGCTGCGCGCGACGACTCAGAACCGCACGATGGCGTCATCCCTGGGAGTGAACACCCGCCGTATTGACGGTCTCACCTTCGCCCTCGGTTCCGGCATCGCTGGTATGGCGGGCTGCGCGTTGACCCTGATCAGCAACATCACGCCAGACATGGGCCAAGCGGTCATCGTCGATTCTTTCATGGTCGTGGTCGCTGGTGGGGTCGGCAAACTCGCCGGCGCGATCATCGCAGGCATCGGCCTGGGCTGTTTCACCAAGACCATGGAGCCATGGTTCGGTGCGGTGTGGGGCCAGGTCCTGATGCTCGCTGCCGTGGTGATCTTCCTGCAATGGAAACCGTCGGGCTTGTTCCCGGCGAAGGGGAGGTTGGCAGATGCTTAGTATGTCCGATGTCCGATGTCCGAGGATCGCGAGCGGACCGCTAGCCGTCCTTGCCACCGCCCACCGCTTCACGACCAGATCTAGCCTGTGGCTCACCTTAGCGTTTTTCGCCGTGGCGGTGCCCATCGCGTATGCGTTCGGCTGGACCGACATTACCACGGTCAACCAATTCGGACGTTATTTAAGCCTCGCTTTGGTTGCTCTCGGGCTTGACCTGATCTGGGGCTACACGGGCATCTTGAGTCTTTGCCAAATGATTTTCTTCACCGTTGGTGGCTACTGCATCGGCATGCACTTGGCGATGAAAGGGCCGTTGCTGGGAGACGGAATTCCACAGTCCCTGTTCATCGTCTCCTCGCAAGTAAGCGGAATGAAGTTGCCATGGTTCTGGCAGCCGTTCGACAGTGCAGCCTTGAGCTTGATTGCGGTGGTCGTCATCCCAGGGATCATCGCTTTTATGTATGGTTGGTTGGCATTCCGTAGTCGGGTAAAAGGCGTGTACTTTTCTATTATCACCCAGGCCACCACGCTTGCAGCCAGCCAGGTGATTCGCCAAAACGACCTGCAACTTTGCGGCACCAATGGCCTGACGCCGCTGGGCACGCTCTTTAGTTTTTCGCTCAACGATGCGAACACGAAGTTCGCGCTCTATCTGATGACGGTGCTGCTGGTCGCCGTGGCGTTTCTGCTCTGCCGTATGCTGGTCGCATCTCGGGCCGGACGAGTGCTGGTCGCCATTCGTGATAATGAGTCACGCCTGCGCTTCGCCGGATATCAGCCGATCGCTTACAAAACCTTTGCGTTTGTCGTCGCTGCCGTTTTGGCCGCCGTTGGTGGAATGCTCTATACCCCGCAGAACGGCATTATCACCCCGTCAAAGATGGAGCCGATCGAATCCATCTACATCGTCGCCATGGTCGCCCTTGGCGGACGCGGGACGCTTACCGGCGCAATCCTCGGCAGCCTGCTTTTCAGTTTTTCGTTTTCATATTTGTCGACCACCTTCGCCGACATGTGGCTGATCATCCTCGGTTCATTATTCATCTTCGTCATCCTGGCGATGCCGGACGGACTGGTTGGTGCGTGGCGACGGCTGGGGCTGTGGTTGAGCGAACGCGCACCGTCATCAGCGGTGTCCGAGCAAAAGGCCGAGCAAAAGGCCACGCCATGACCAGCAAGCCCGTCACTGCGCAGATTCAACACGAAATGCTGTATCCAGCCGACAATCAGGATCTGGTGCAGTTGGAAAATGTCGTCGTCCAGTTCGATGGCTTCAAAGCGCTCGACATCCACTATTTTGGCATCGACCGCAATGAGCTACGCGTCGTCGTCGGACCCAACGGCGCCGGCAAGACCACGCTCTGCGATGTCATCAGCGGCAAGACCCGTGTCGCCAGCGGTCGGGTCGTGTTCGATGATGTCGATATCACATGGAAACGCGAAACGGATATCGCCGGTTTGGGTGTCGGGCGAAAATTCCAGACCCCGACGGTGTTCGAAAGCCTGACCGTGTACGAAAACATGGAACTGGCTTTGCCGAGACGCTGGAAGGTCTGGCAGAATCTCTTCGGCAGCGAAACCAAAGAACAACGCGAAGAAATCCATCATTTGCTCGAACGCGTCCATCTGATCGAAGTCCGCGATCTAGCAGCAAAATCCCTCAGCCACGGTCAACGCCAATGGCTAGAGATCAGCATGCTGATGGTGTCCAAACCAAAGTTATTGCTGATCGATGAGCCCGCCGCTGGCCTGACCGATCAGGAAACCGCTCTGACCGCTGAGTTGCTCAATGAACTCAAAGGCAGCCACACCATTATGGTGATCGAACACGACATGGAGTTCGTCCGCCAACTCGCCAGCCGCGTCACCGTGCTCTGCGAAGGCAAAGTCTTAGCGGATGGCCCACTCGAAAAAGTGCAGGCCGATGCCAAGGTGATTGAGGCGTATCTTGGACGTGGGAAATGAGCTTTGAACTGAAAGCTACGAGCTTTGAACCGAAAGCTACGAGCTACGAGCTGCGAGCTACGAGCTTCGAAACGGAATCTTCGAAACGGAAGCTTGGAAACGGAAGCTACGAGCTGCGAACTACGAGCCTGCATCCGTCTACAGGTTCAAAGCTCGAAGCTCGAAGATCGTCACCGAAACGTCCGTCCACAAGCTCGAAACTCGTAGCTCGTAGCTCGTAGCTCGAAGCTGGAATGCCCCATGCTCACCATCCAAGACCTCCACTATTCCTACGGTTCTGTCCGCGCTTTGAACGGCGTTTCGATGGAATTTAAGCCGGGTGAAATCACCTGCGTCATGGGCCGCAATGGCGTGGGAAAAACCACGTTGATGCGCACGATCATGGGAAACTATCGCGCATCCAAGGGGCGGATTGATCTGGGCGGTGCTGATATCACGCCGCTGCCTGCGCATCGACGGGCGAAAACGGGTTTGGCGTTGGTGCCGCAAGGGCGCGATATTTTTCCCAAGCTGACGGTGGCGGATAATCTGCGCATCGGTTTGGAAGCGCGCACCGACAAGTTGCGGATCATCCCCGAAGATCTCTTTGAAATGTTTCCTATTCTGAAAAAATTCGCCAACCGCATGGGTGGCGATCTTTCGGGTGGTCAACAGCAGCAGTTGTCAATCGCCCGCGCGCTCGCCGGAAATCCCAAGGTCTTGTTGCTCGACGAACCTACCGAAGGCATTCAGCCAAACATCATTCAGGAAATCGGCGCGGTGTTGCGCAAGCTGGTCACCGAGCGCGGCATGACCGTGGTTTTGGTGGAGCAATACCTCGACTTCGTCAAAGAATTCGGCTCACGCTTTTACATCATGAATCGCGGCCAAGTGGTCGCCCAGGGCGCGTGCAACGAACTCAGCGATGCCCATGTGTCGGAACATCTGAGCGTGTGATGATGAGGTCCAAGGACCAGGGACCGATGACCGGAGTCTTGCCCCATCCGCCGCATTATGCTGCCCACGTGTCACCGATTCCCCACCCATCAACGCCACTCAACACGATCGTCCCACCAGACATCGGACCTCGGACCTCGGACATCGGACATCAGAATGAAGGCTCCGGC
>JANMYZ010000681.1:0-3824 GCA_031382605.1 Planctomycetota bacterium
TCAGCGATTGTTCTAACACCGGGATTGGCTGAGTCGGATCCTCAAACAGTTTTCCCAACGCCACCGCTTGCGCTACGACCAGGGCTTCTTTTTCGCTGGCGGTCTTCGCCTGGGTTTCCTCGACCAATTTGGAATTGGTGAATTCGTTTTCAGCCAACACCAACGTTGGGCTGCCAGGGGCAAGCTGTCGCATGGCTTTCAAATTGGTTTCGGCGTCGCTCAGATTGCGTTCTTTAAGGGCTTTCTCGAATTTCTCACGCAGGCCTGACAAGACGCCTTTGACCTTGGTTACCTGTTCCAAACCAGCAGCAGCGCGTAGATTTTTTGCATCAAACTGCTGAGCGGCGGTGAAATGCAGCAACGCCGCGTCAATGTCTTTGCGTGCGAGAGCGTCTTCGCCTTGGGTGAGCCGCTCCTTCATAGCGGTGCTTCGTGCGGTCAGCTCTTCATTTTGCTTACGCGCCCGCCGCAACAACGTGGCGGCGACCTCATCGCTCGGATCAGCAGCAGCAATCGGCACGAGCAGTTCCTCTGCCCGGGCAGGATTTCCTTCGCTGAGTAAGGCTTCCGCTTCGGTGATCAAACGACTGCGTTGCTTGCCGCTATCGCTGCGACCATCGAGCTGGGCCTGAAGCTTTTTAACCCGCTCATCCGCTGGCAATAAACGCGTTGCCGTCGCCAAGGCGGTGGCGGCAGTCGCCAGATCATTGGCTTTCAACGCTTCTTCGGCGCGCTGTAATTCCATGGCACCTTGGGCTCCATCAAGATCACGATTAAGGCTTTGCCAGGCGGCATCCTGCGGCGTGACCTGTAAGCCATTGGCAATCAGCAAACGAGCACCAGAAAGATCACCGGCAACGAGACGCTGGCGCGCCTCGCTCACTGCGGTTCCTGGTGCTTGGGGTGCTAATATCACCGCGATAGGTCGCTGTTCACTTGGCGCTCTCACCGGCTCCAGCGCTGGTTTCGCGGATGATTGCACAAAGACGTAGCCACCAATTCCAGCCCCAGCGACCACCGCTAAACCGGCTGCCCACAGCCATCGACGTCCGTCATTTTCAGCGCCAAACGCCTGCTTTTTCACCAGCGTTCCGCCAGCGCGTAAGGCTTTCAAATCGTTAAATGCGGTGGCCGGATCCAAACCATTCGCCAACGCTTCAAAGTCCTTCAGCAAATCGGCTGCCGTCTGGTAGCGATGATCAGGATCCTTCTGAATGCATTTGAGCACGACCGCTTGATAGCCTTCAGGAATCGACGGATCGATTTCCTTCGGTGGTTTAGGCGCTTGATGAATGTGCTGATAAATCACCGACGTCGCATCGCCACCGGTAAACGGCAGTCGACCCGTCAGCAGTTCGTAAAACACCACGCCCAACGCATAGATATCCGTGCGGCAATCGCAGCGTTCGCCACGACCTTGTTCAGGGCTGAAATAACTGACCGTGCCCATGATGGTTCCGGCCATGGTCAAACCGCTTTCTTCCGCTCGTGCAACGCGCACCAAGCCGAAGTCCATCAGCTTCACCAAGCCTTTTTTGGTCACCATCATATTGGCAGGTTTAATGTCGCGATGAACGATGCCCAATTCCCCTGCGACCGCTAAACCACGCGCTGCCTGCGCTACCAAATCAAGCGCTTCACGATGCGTCGGCTTAAATCCATCACGCACTTTAACCGATAAATCTTGGCCTTCGACGTACTCCATGGCGAAGTAGTGATGGCCTTCATGCACACCGGCGAAGTAAACGCCGACGACGTGAGGGCTGGAAATCTGCGCCACCGCTTTGGCTTCAAGCTGGAAGCGTTGGCGGAAATTAGCGTTCTCGCTGAGATTTGACGGCAACACTTTAATGGCCACCGGCCGATCAAGACTGATTTGACGCCCGCGATACACTGCCCCCATGCCACCGCGTCCAAGCAGGGTGCCAATTTCAAAGTCGCCCCAAATCTGATGTTGATGCGTGCCTGATGAAGACCTGTTCATCGCTTCCGCATCAACCTGGAGTTCGGTAGCGTGCGTTTGCTCAGTCGGCGATTTTGCCGTGCCGGACATGACCTTGGTCACCCGTGATTCGTTCCCTGGTTTGACCGAGCCGCCAGACAAATCGGCCACCCGAGTCAGTAAGTCGTCAGCGCTTGGTTGCCCCTGCCGAACACCAGAAATCACCGTCGGCTGATCAGCGATGACCGATGACGGTGGCTTCTTCTTTGGTGGTTGATCAGTCATAGTGGAATCTGGAGACCTCAATCGACCATTCCCGGCTGGGGCGACGGCGGCGGAATCGTGGGTCAACAACCATGACCGTCAACCACACACGGCAGCATTTCGTTACCCGAATGACCGTGCGCTCTCATTCCTTGCTCATCCGCCACCTTTTATCGACCGCAAATCGACCGCATAATCGCTCGATCTAAAGCTCGCCAGCGACGGCAATTGACCGCTGTATCACCCGACGTAGGGTTCCCGCCCCTTTCCGCCCGCCTTATCCGTCCACCCCCCTGGGGGCGATGCGCTCAACGTGTCGTCACTACCAGGCCGGAGTCCCGCAATGGTCAAAGCTGCCACCAATCCTAACTCTGCTCTGGTCAAAGACCTGGTGAAGGTCATCGAGGCCCTTGAGGTCCGCTATGGCTTGCGCAAACCAACTAAATTCGATGACTTTATCGAAGCGCTGGTGTTCCAAATTTTGGAATTGGGCGCCCAGGAAAAACCGGCACGCGATGGACTCAAGCGCCTACGCGAAGAATACGTCGACTGGAACGACATGCGGGTCGCTTCAGTGCGCGAGATGGAAGACATTCTTGGCGTCAAATTCTACCATGTGCGCAAAAAAGCCGAAGATATTAAGCATTTGCTCGCTGACCTCTACACCGCTTTTCGCCGCATGGAAATTTCCGAATTGACCCCGGAAGGCGTCGAAACTCTGCGCGCGCTGCCTGAAACCACCAACGTCCGCAAAGATGACCTTGAGCGCGCCTTGGCTCTGACCATGAATTTTCAGATCTTTCCCTGCGACGAAGAACAGTTCGTGCTGTTGAAATTTTTGGGTGGCGTGCCGAAGCAACTGACCATGCAACAAGGGGTGAAAAAAATCGAAGAGTCGCTCGACGGCGAACTGGCCCTGCGCTTGTCGCGTGGTTTACGTGAACACGTTCATGTGCTGCACGAAGCTGGCGAAGATGAACCACAGATCATCGCTTTCGGATGGGACAAAAAAGATCCGCTCGGCATGGATAAAGTAGTGAAAAAGGCTGCTCCTGCCGCCGCTGTCGCTGCCGCTAAAGCCAAGCCCACCACCGGGGCGATCAAGAAGAAGAAATAACCGTTCTGTTCGAGAGCGCCGTGCTCATGGTCGAAGGGCTCCGTCGGCCATGACTCGCTGATCGTTCTTTGGCAACGACCTCATCGCACTCACCAACATTTTATGAGCGACGACACATGGCGAAGCATAGCCACTGGTCCAACATCAAGCACAAGAAGGCAGCTAACGACAAAAAGCGTGCTGCCGTTATCGCCAAGATGGGCAAATTTATCACCGTCGCCGTGCAAATGGGCGGTGGCGGCAATATGGCCGATAACCCACGACTACGATTGGCGGTAGAAAAAGCCCGCAGCGCTGGCATGTCGTTGGAGCCCATCGAACGCGCCATCAAAAAGGCCGCAGGTCTCGCCGGTGAAGGCAAGACCATGGAAGAAGTAACCTATGAGGGCTACGGTAAAGGTGGAGTCGCCGTGGTCGTCACGGTTCTGACTGACAATCGCACGCGCACCGCACCTGAAATCAAAAAATTATTCGAATACGCTGGCGGAGCCGTCGGCGTGC
>JANMYZ010000702.1:0-1993 GCA_031382605.1 Planctomycetota bacterium
CGTTCATGGCTGAAGCGCGATAGTTGGAATCAGCGTTTGCGCGCCGCAATTTTGCGCGGTCTGGGTGCCAGCGGCGAACCAGCCGCCATTGATGATGTGCTCGCTGTGTTGGTCGATGATACGCAGGTCGACGCCGTGCTCAGTGCCGCTGCTGCGGCTGCCGCCCAACTTGGCGCACGCCAAGTCATTGCTCGTGACCGCGTTCGCCGTGCCATCGAACGGCGTCTAGAACATCTTTCTTTGGCCGTGCGTTCGGCGGCCGCCAAAGCATTAGGAGGGCTCGGCGATGCCCAGGCGCGCGGGGCAATCTCGACCGCACTGGATCGCGAACCGTTTGGCAACGTGCGCCGGGTCTATCGCGAAGTGCTCGACCAATTGGGCAAGGTCGCCGCGATCACCACCGCTACCGCAGAGCTGAGCAAGCGTTTGGATGACGTGGAAAAATCAAAGAAATCCATGGAATTACGAATGGAAGCGCTGGAAAAGCGTCTAGACGCGCCAAAACCTTGAGTTCTGCGCTATCCGTGTAGCGGCGATCTTGGCCGTTACTTGGCGGTTCACCGGCAAACAACCGGCAATGGTTGGCGTCCAAATCAGGCGTGACCTTGCAGAGGGCCAGTAGCCAGACCGAGACGTCATGCGTCAGCTTCCCCCCAACTGCTACCTGCCACTTGAAGTAGGAAGAGCGCGTGGCTAGCCTCCCCCGACCTCTGCTTGTTGTACCAATCAGAGTTTACTTGCGAGGAGTTCGGATGACTAAGCCTTTCATGACCTTGGCTGCGAAGGTAGGTATGGGAGGGTGTCTTGGCTTAGCCGCAATGGCACCGGCTATGGCCGAAGACCTCAAAGTCGCCGATTTTGATTACTTCCGACTGCAAGCCACTCTAAGCGCGGTGGCAGCTCCCTCGGTGACCGAGAGAACTAAGGACAGCGCAGGAATTACGACGGAATACGACTGGAATGGCAGCCGGGACACTGGCTTTCAAGCCGCAGTGACGGCGCTGTTTGGTCGTGGCACCACGACCGGGGGCGAAGGTTGGCAATGGGGCGCGGAATTGGTTTTTGGTAATTACGACATTACCCCGGCTAATTTTGCCGTGAATGGGGCCACGATTATCAATGGTTCCGGTACCGACCTGTCTTACCGCACCATCGGCATCAACGTCCTTGGTGGATGGCAAATGGGCATTACGGACCTCAATGAATTCACCGGTTTTATCGAAATTATGCCGCATTTGGGCGGCGGATTTGCCTTCGCCGACAATGAAATAAACACCGCGGCAACCGGCAGTCCCGCCGTTTACGAAAAGGGCAGTGGGACCGGGATGTATTGGGAAGCTGGTTTACGCCTGGGTGCTTACATCACCGAAAGACGTTATATTTACGGCTTCAATATTTCATACGCATACAGCGGGTCTGCGGTTGACATGGATGTCGCAGGCGGTTTTTCGAGCAAACTTGACTTGACGCGGCGTGGATTTGGTCTTGGCGGAGTCTTCGGATATCGTTTCTAAATGTGTTTCATCCCCAATTTACGAGGCAATGTATGAACTCTTCGACACCGTCATCGTCTTTCGCGATTGCCAAAATGATGAAACAAAGTTTTGCCAGACTGACGACGTTTTTGGGACGAGTTGGGCTGACGCTCATGCTTGTTTTGACATGTTCTTTGGCCAACGCCGACAGCGTGAGTTTGGAACCAGGCATGTTCGTGGTGTATGAAAGTAACGTGGCTACACCGGGCACCAGTCAACTCATTCGTTCGGGAAATTCCGGCACGCTCTCTATTCCTTTACAAGTTCTCAGTTCCAGCAGCGCCACAGTCGGTGACTACGAATTGGAATGGTATGACCTTGATGTTTTGTCCGGGACTCCGGTCCCGCAATGGCGTGAATTGGGCGGTGATGAAGCCACTTCGGGTTTTGTTACCTACTATAACGGTCAGACGGCGGTCGACATCCGGGTACGAGCGGTAGACGATGCGCTTATTGAA
>JANMYZ010000711.1:0-15612 GCA_031382605.1 Planctomycetota bacterium
GGGCGATCTCACTCGTTCAATCACGGTGGTTGCTCAGGGCGAGGTGGCGGCGCTGAAAGACAATATCAATGAGATGATTGGCAATCTGCGCGAAACCACGATCAAGAACACCGAGCAAGATTGGCTGAAGACCAATCTCGCTAAGTTCGCGCGTATGCTGCAAGGCCAGAAGGACATGCTTACGGTTGGAAAACTCATCCTGTCGGAGTTGGCGCCAGTGGTTTCGGCGCAACAGGCGGTGTTTTACATCCTGGGGACGACCAAGGATGAATCACCGACCTCCGTGCGCGAAGAGCCGTGCTTGCGCCTGCTGTCCGGCTATGCCGTCTCGAACGACCATGATAAAACCTATAAATTGGGCGAAGGGTTAGTTGGCCAGTGTGCGGTGGAAGGCAAGAAGATCCTGCTGGCCGACGTGCCAGAGAATTATTTCAGCATCACCTCCGGCCTGGGCGAGTCGCGTCCACGCAACGTCATTGTCTTGCCCGTGCTCTTCGAGGGTCAGGTCAGGGGCGTGATGGAACTGGCATCGTTCAGTCCGTTCAGCCAAGCGCATGAGGTCTTCCTTGACCAGCTCACCGAGTCGATCGGCATCGTGCTCAATACCATTGAGGCCAGCACCCGTACCGAGGATCTGCTCAAGCAGTCACAGTCGCAGGCCCGTGAACTGCTGAGCCAGCAAGAAGAATTGCAGAAAACCAATCAGCAGCTTGAGGAAAAAGCCGGTCTGCTGGCCACTCAGAACGCTGAGGTCGAGCGGAAAAATCAGGAGGTCGAGCAGTCGCGTTCAGCCCTGGAAGAGAAAGCCAAACAGCTGGCATTGACGTCAAAATACAAATCTGAATTCCTTGCCAACATGTCGCATGAGCTGCGTACTCCGCTCAATTCGCTGCTTATTCTGTCTGATCAGCTATCGCGCAACGCCGACGGAAACTTACACGTCAAGCAGGTCGATTATGCCAAGACCATCCATGCTTCTGGTCACGATCTACTGTCGTTGATCAATGACATTCTGGACCTCTCGAAAATCGAATCGGGAACCGTGTCGGTTGAAGCCGGCGACCTGCGATTCAGCGATCTGCAAAGTTATGTCGAACGCACCTTCACCCACGTGGCCGAATCGAGTAAGCTGCGCTTCGCTTTTGCGCTGGATAACAACCTGCCGCAGGTGATGCACACCGACGCCAAGCGCTTGCAACAAGTGATTAAGAACCTGTTGTCGAATGCCTTCAAATTCACTGAGCACGGCGTGGTCGGCGTGCGCATTTCTCGGGTCAGCGACGGGTGGAACACCGCTAACGAATCACTCAATCAAGCCATCGATGGGGTGTTGGCGTTCGCGGTGACCGATACCGGTATCGGCATCCCATTAGACAAGCAGCAAATCATTTTCGAGGCTTTCCAGCAGGCCGATGGTTCAACCAGCCGCAAGTACGGGGGCACGGGTCTTGGTTTAGCCATCAGCCGCGAAATCACCCACATGCTGGGTGGCGAAATGCATCTGACCTCGCTTCCTGGCAAGGGCAGCACGTTCACCTTCTTTCTGCCAGTGGTCTATAATCCGACCAAGGCCCAACGTCGCCCCAGCAACGAAAACAATCTATCCCGTGAAAGGATTGAGCCTCACCAAGACCAAGACCAAGACCAAGACCAAGACCAGGTCACGGCGGACATTCCCGATCTGAGCAGGGTGAGCGATGAAATCAGTGATGATCGCGCGAAGATCACTGCCGGCGACACGGTGCTTCTGATTGTCGACAGTGATCGATCTTTTGTGACGCTCCTGCTGGAGGTCGGGCGGACGCAGGGCTTCAAGGTGATAGTTACGTCGCGTGGTGGTGCAGCCATCGCCCTGACGCGCCAGTATCGCCCGGCGGCCATCGTCATGGACATGCAGTTGACGGATATCGAAGGCTGGAGGGTTCTGCAGAGCATTAAAAACGATCTGTCTACCCGACACATCCCGGTTTCGATCATATCCCAAGATGATGATCGCGAGCGCGCAATCCAGCTTGGTGCTTTCAGCTTGTTCACCAAACCGGCAACCCGCGACCAGCTCGATATGAAGCTCAAAAAGATGAGAGCGACGTCTGAAGGTAAGGCGCGACGGCTGTTGATCGTCGAAGACAATCCCACCCAGCGCGCCCACTTGGTCGAGTTGCTGAGCGGCAACAACATCGCCATCGTGGCGGTCGGGACCGCGCGTGAGGCCCTCGCTGCGCTCGAAAGCTGCCTCGCCGACTGCATGAAGTGCCCTAAAAAAAGCTTAGGTCACGAATTGTTAGTGACCACGTTCTCGGATTCATTCTTCGACTGCGTGATCCTTGATCTGGGACTTCCGGACATGTCCGGTGTGCCAGTGGCGGAAGCGGTGCATGCCTTACTCAACACGCATTTCACCCCGCTGATCATTCTTACGGGCAAGGACCTGAGCCGGGATGACGAGGGTAAATTACGTAAACTCAGCAAGTCCATCGTGATGAAGGATTTCCGAGCTCCGGAGGTCCTGCTCGACGAAGTTTCCGTATGCTTGCATCGGCCGCACAACCACCTCACGTCGGCCCAGCGCAAGCTGGTAGATAGCCTGCATCGTCCAGAAATCGTGCTCAAAGATCGCAAGATATTGGTCGTCGATGACGACATCCGCAACATTTTTGCCATGACCAGTCTGCTCGAACGTTTTGAGATGAAGGTCACGTCGGTCGAAAACGGCAAAGACGCGATAGCCGTGCTCGATCAGGATTCGCGCATCGAGATGGTCTTGATGGATATCATGATGCCAGAGATGGATGGCTATGAGACCATGCGCAGGATTCGTCTCGATCCGCGCTTCAAAAATCTTGCGATTATCGCGCTGACCGCCAAGGCGATGAAAGGTGATCGCGAGAAATGTCTTGATGCCGGCGCGTCGGATTACATCTCCAAGCCGGTGGATACTGACAGTTTGCTCAGCTTGTTGTGCATATGGCTTTATCAGAGCCAGGCCTCAATGCAGGTGAAAAAATAATGAAAAATACTCAGGGAAATGAAACGCCGACTTTGGGGAACCAGGTAGTCTCGAACCAACCGGTGAAGGTTTTACTGGTCGACGATCGTCCGGATAAACTGATCGCACTTGAATCGATATTGGCCGGTCCTGCTCTAGAACTGGTGCTGGCGCATTCGGGAAAAGAAGCGCTGCGTCTGGTGCTCGCACATGAGTTCGCCGTCATCCTGCTCGATGTCAGCATGCCGATCATGGATGGTTTTGAAACGGCATCGCTGATTCGTCAACGCAAGAGCAGTGAACATACGCCGATCATTTTTATTACGGCCTACAGCGACAGCGAAATGCCCGCTTCTCGCGGCTACTCGCTAGGTGCGGTTGATTATATTTTTGCTCCGGTCGTCCCAGAAATCCTGCGCGCCAAAGTGTCGGTGTTCATCGATCTCTTCAAGAAAGCTCGCGAAGCCCAACGCCAGGGTGAGTGGCTGAAAAACCAAGCGGAGCGCCGGGCGTCCAGCCTTGAAGTCCGCCTCGATAACCTGCTCAATCGGCTGAATGTCGGAGTCTTCAGCGCCACCAGTGATGGAGTTCTGCTTAGCGCCAATCCGGCATTCTTTCAGCTCTTCGGCATCAATCCCGCCGTTGATCCGGCGACGTTCAACCTTGCCAGACTCTATCCGCATAAAGCTGACCACGAGCAACTCCTAGCCCTTCTGGAAAGCAAAGGCCAGGTACAGGATTATCACGTGCGCCAGCACCATCTTGACGGAACCCTCATCTGGGTGTCGTTATCGAAGGTGTTGGTCACTGACGCCAAAGGCAATCGGCATATCGACGGTTTAGTTGAAGATATCACTGCCCGAAAAATGGCAGAGGTGACGCTGATGGCTAAGATGGAAGAATTGGCGCGCAGCAACGCCGAGCTTGAGGAATTCGCCTATGTGGCGTCGCACGATCTTCAGGAACCGCTGCGTATGGTGTCCTCGTATTCGTCACTGCTGGCGGGTCAATACGCCCAACACCTGGACAAGAAGGGTCTAGAATTTCTCGGTCAATTGGTCGGCGGAGCGAGCCGCATGCAAGATTTAATTCGCGACATTCTGGCCTTTGCCAAGATCGGAAAGCTGCCGAATCACGCCTTGGTTGATTGCAATGAGGTGATCGAAAAAGCACTCTTCAATCTTAAGGACATCATCGCCAACAGCGGTGCAACGGTCACGCGCGATCAGCTGCCCACACTTATCGGCGAACCAGTGTTGCTCGGCCAGGTGTTTCAAAATCTCATCGGCAATGCGATCAAGTTCCGCCATAAAGAACGACCAGCGACCGTGCATATCAGCGTCGAGCGCAGTGGTGCCTTCTGGTCTTTTGCGATCACCGATAACGGGATCGGCATTCAGCCTCAATTCTATGAGAAAATATTCAGCGTGTTCCAGCGGCTTCACTCGTCCGATGAATATACGGGTACCGGCATCGGCCTGGCAATTTGTCGCAAGGCCATTCAGAAACACGGCGGCACCATTACTGTTAACTCGGTGCCAGGAAGCGGTTCGGTATTCCGCTTCCTGCTCTCGGGAAATGAGCCTGATCATACGCTCATTGCGAAATCGGCCTGACCGTTTCCCCAGGTGATATCTGATCCTTGAAAGGATGTCTGTGCCCAGTACCCATGCGTCTCATGCGCCGAATGCGCCCAAAGCGGTTTCCATTCTGCTGATCGATGACAATCACGGCGACGCGATGCTGTTTCGGGAAGCGCTTGAGGGCGAGCGCACGTGCCACAGCATCACGCTGCATGTGGCGAATAGCGTCGATCAAGGCATCGCTCTCTTAAGCGGTGCTGGCACGTCCGGCGTTCGTCTTCAGCCGACCATTATTCTTCTCGATCTTCATATGCCTGGGAAAGACGGCAAAGATTTCCTGCGCCATCGCAAAGAAAGCGCTGAATTACTGGTCTTATGCGTGGTCATGCTGAGCTCATCGACGCGACAAATCGACGTCGATGACTGCCTGCAACTTGGTGCAGACCACTATCGGGTCAAGCCAATCGATTGGGCCGGCTACCAAACCTTGATCGTTTTCCTGCGTCAATTCTGGGATTAAACGACACAAGCCGTGGCTAATGAAGTAGCGATCATTAACTGCGGTGAACGATGATCCACCTTGATATTAATGACTAAAGTCATTGGGACTCTTGTCATAGCAGGTTTTCTTGAGCGCCAACGGCATGCAAAATTCACGACACCGTTGAAGACATCGTGTAAATTGCAGGGAAACAACACGCGGAATGCACCTCAAGGCCATGACTTTCCTGGCATGAAGGGCGCTATGTCAGAATACTGTCCTTCTGATGTCTGACGACCATGAGGACTGCCGCTCAGCGGACTGACGGCGAGTGGTGTGAACTATCATTACGGATTTCTGAACGCACATGGCACAGTTCAAAGAGCGGCTGGGCGGATCTGCGCTCGTCACCATCCAAGTCGTCGTGGTGAGCGCAGCGGTCCTCAGTTTCCTGTGGGTGGCGAAAGACATTTGCATCCCGATTGCCCTGGCTGGATTGCTGACGTTTCTGTTGGCACCCTTAATCACCCGCATGGAGCGATGGCTTGGCCGAATATCGTCGGTCCTGATCATCCTGATGATGGTGTCGATGAGCACCGGCGTAGTCGGGTATGTGGTGTCGAAACAATTATTAGATCTCACAGAAAAGCTGCCTGAATATTATGGTAACATCCAGAAAAAGGTGACCGCCTTTCAGGAGGCGAGCAGCAGTAAATACCACCGGCTTTCACTCGCCATTGAAGCGCTCCGCAAGGATCTTCCCGTCGCGATGCCTGCAGCGGGCACTGCGAACCAAGGATACGGCAGCGCATCCCAGCCGATACCGGTGACGGTCAAGATGATCGATCCGGATGCCGATCTCTCTACTCGTGCACAGAGCCTCATCCGGCCGATTCTTGAGACCTTCGCCATGGCGGGACTCGTCATCCTGCTCACCGTTTTCATGTTGTTGCATCGCGAGGATCTTCGCGGTCGCCTGATCCGCTTCGTGGGACAGGGACATATCAGCGTTGCGACCACGGCGATGGCTGATGCCGGAGCGAGAGTCTTTCGCTACCTCGTCCTTCAATTGCTGATGAACATTTCCTTCGGTCTGCTGGTCACCATTGGTCTCTATGCCATCGGCCTTCCGAATGCGCCGCTGTGGGGGGCATTGGCTGCTGCGCTACGCTTCATCCCGTACGTGGGCCCAATTTTATCGGCCTGCCTTCCGCTGGCGCTGGCCTGTGCCGCGTCCGACGGGTGGACCATGCCGCTCCTCACCCTGTCCCTGTTCTTGGGCCTTGAACTGGTGACCAACAACATCGTGGAACCGTGGCTCTATGGTGTCGGCACCGGAGTGTCATCCCTAGCGATCATCCTTGCCGCCGTGTTTTGGGGTTGGCTGTGGGGCCCCATCGGCCTGATCCTTGCGACACCACTTACCGTGTGCTTGGTCGTCATGGGGCGGCACATCCCCCAACTCAGATTCCTCAGTGTGCTGTTGAGCGATGAGGACGCGCTGGCGCCCCATGAGGAGTGTTACCACCGCCTGCTGCGCTCTGACCTGACGGAAGCAACGGCGTTGGTTGACCGTTATTTAAAATCCCATCCCGTCACCGCGCTCTACGATGATATTTTAATCCCTGTCCTGATCGCCGCAGAGGCGGGTCACGGTCTTGATGAGCTCGATCGTGAGCGCCTCGCCACCTTGCATCATGGCATCCGCGACCTGATCGACGACGTTTCCGCACGAAAATCCACTGGGCCATCTGCCCCACACCGAGCCGTGGAAGACCCGACCGAGAGCGCCGCCACGGCACCACCGAAAATAATTTGTCTGCCGGTGCGGGCCGTACGTGATGAATTAGCCGCCACTATGCTGATGCAGGTGCTCAACGCTCAGGGCTGCCAGGCGGAGGCGTATTTAGCAAAAGAAACGGCGATGGATCTGGTCGAAGCGGTTGCCAAGCGTCTGCCAGACGTCGTCTGCATCTCCGTCGTCAGCCCATCGGCCATGGTCCATGCGCGCAATCTGTGCACCAAATTATGCGCGCGCCTTCCCGACTTGCGCATCATCATCGGATTCTGGAATTCCCCCGACAGGCTCGCTGAACTCCGGCAAGCGTTTGCCGATTCGCCGAACGTTGACGTCGTCACCTCATTATCAGCAGCGTGCCGGTTATGTCCTGGCCCCGTGATCGCGAACGAACCGCTATCCGAAAATAATCTTCGTGAACGCACACCGGTTTTGCAGGCGTCGTTAACTGATCGTCTTGGTTGAAAATACGACGACTTCACCACTGCGCCTTGATGTCTGTCTCATTCAAAAAAACGGGCCATGCATATTGCAGTGAAAGTCGATTACCGACACGGCTGAATGCACAGTTGATAGTCCAATAAGATCACGCATAAAATGAAGCTTCATTCACCTATCCCCCATCCTCCTCGTGAGAAATCCATGTCCAAAACCTCAATCATCCCTCAGTCTTTCAAGACCCTGGCTTTCATACCACTGGCGTCGCTCGTGATCGCCACTGGCTTTTTCATCGGCTGCGGCGGCGGCCAGGAACGTCGCGCCGAAACGGCCAAGACCTCGGCAGCCGTGTCGGTCGATGTCACCAAGGCGAAGCAGAATCTCGACGGCACCTTGTCCGAATTAAAAAACCTACGTGACGCGAGCGACACCGCCGATCTCAAAAAGATGCAGTCCGCACTGAAGACCAAGTCATCACTGCTCAGTGATTCGTTGTCTGACACCGTAGCCACCAGCCAAACCGCTGTCGCTGCCGGCAAAACGCAGAACGATGAATGGCGCAAGCAGGCAGACGCCTTCACTGATGCCGATCTGCGCAACTCCAGCCAGCAGCGCCAGAGTGATCTACGTGGCTCGATCGACGAACTGGCTGCCGCCAGCGTCACGCTCAAGAGCGAAAGCGACACCTATCTATCGCAATTGAACCAGATTGTCAGCGCACTCGACCTCGACCTTACCCAGCAGGGCGTGCGTGCGATCAACCCGACGCTGGTCAAGCTGATCGACAATGAACCAAAGCTGCGGCAGTGCCTGTCTGATGTCGCTGCGAAGGGCAAAGCCGTGAACACGGTGATCAATCCCTGATCCCGCGAACAGCATGAGCCAAGGCGCGAACCAAGGCGCGAACCAAGGCGCGAACCAAAGCGCGAACCAAGCCGCCACGGCTTTGCGGTAAAATGGTTCTCTGCTGTTTTTTTCGGTCTTAGCCGAGAGAGATCTTCGCTACGAGCACTTGCCTGGAAGGGGGTCGACGAAACGGGTGGGCTTTGCGTAGTCTTGCCTTGTCGCTGGGCGCAGCGAAGCCATCTTGCGCGACTATGACGACTGACTCGGCTTCAACGGCGATTGTTCCTGAAATGACGGCGCTGTTGCGCGAATTAGTGGCGCTGCGAGGGGCTCCCAGAGCGGAGGCGATTGCGGCGATCAAAGCGATTCGCGTGCGTGAAAACGAGGCGATTTACCAGCAGTTGCTGAAAAATTTGGTCGACAGCACGGGCGCTGACGTGGCTCTCGCTTTGACCGGAGTTGCGGACGCGATCATTCGTGAACTCGCCGAGCGCGCGTTTACCAAGGCTGGGGCACCTGCGGGTTGGCACGAACAGGTCGGCATTTTTGCGACCGGCGGCTATGGCCGTGGGGAATTGAATCCGTGCTCTGATATCGATCTGTTGGTGTTGGCGCGCGACGGAAAAGCGATTCCCTGGTTGACGGCGGGCAATGCGGAACTGCAAGCCAGTATGTGGGACGTGAAGTTTACCGTTGGCGCCAGCATGCGTGGGATGTCGGAATTGGCCCGCATTATTGACGAAGATTTTGTTACCGCGACGGCGGCGATGGAACATCGTCCTTTGTTGGCTGGGTTGGGTCTGCGTGATGGCATGCGCGAGGTCATGGAAACCTTTCGTAAACGGCGTGGCGTGGCGTT
Source organism: Planctomycetota bacterium (assembly GCA_031382605.1). Classification (GTDB taxonomy): domain Bacteria; phylum Planctomycetota; class UBA11346; order UBA11346; family UBA11346; genus BOG-1363. The sequence goes on from JANMYZ010000711.1 coordinate 8,992, forward strand.
CATCAAGTTTAAGCTCGAAGAATTGGCCAAACGTCGTGAGCAAGCGGGCGTCAGCTTGTTTCAGATGGAGTCGAATTTGAAGAGTAATCCTGGTTGCATGCGCGACGTGCAGTTGCTGCGCAACTTCGCTTTCGTCATCTCGGGTAGCCGCAATATTTTTAATTTGATCAAGCTCGAAGTGATCACGCAAAAAGATTTAATCGATGTGGCGAGCACGAATGACCATTTACTGCGGCTGCGTTCGCTGCTGCATTTTGAGCACAAGCGCAAGCAAGACGTTTTTCAGTTGCCAGACCAAGTGCGAATAGCGAAGCAACTCGGCTATGAAGCGGTTAGTCAATTGCGTGCGGTTGAGCATTTCATGAAGCATCACTACGCCCAGGTGCTGCACGTTCATCAAACCATTGAACTGGTGGTCAGCCGACTCAAAGCCACTGGTCACATGGGGCGGTGGACGCTGTTAATCAAAACACGCAAGACCATCGATAAGGACTTTACGGCCGTTCAGGGACAGGTGTATTTTTCAAATCCGGATTTCTGGTCGTTGCCTGATGCCGCCACGCGACTCATTCGCATGTGTCGTATTGCTCAACAGAAAAGCTTGCGTTTATCCCTCGAATTACAGCGCGTTATCCGAACTCATTTAGCGCTGGTCACCGACGCAGTGCGCACCGACAAAGCTTTGGCGCGGGTGTTCCTGGAAATCATTGGCGATCTTGGGCGTACGCGCCCGATTCTTGAAGACATGCATAACTGCGGATTACTGGGCGCTTACTTGCCGGAATTCGGCAACCTGACCTGTCATATGCAGTTCGATAGCTATCACCAATTCACCGTCGATCAGCATACGTTGTTCGCGATGGGTAATCTTGATGCGGTGACGAACGGACAACTGCAAGGCTTGCCGAACATGCCGCACATGCTGGCGCAGACCAAGCGCAAGGATCTGCTTGGCTTGGGTTTGTTGCTCCATGACATGGGTAAATACATGGGCCGTGGTCATGTCGCGCGCGGCGCGTTGATGGTGGCGCAGGTGGCGGCGCGTATGGGTTTGGACGCACAAGAAGAAGAGTTGGTGTATTGGTTGGTCGAAAAGCATGTGTCCTTGTCCGACGCTAGCCGCATGCGTGACTTCCATGAGCCGTCATTTCTTGCTGCATTCAGTGAAAAAATGGGCAATCGTGAGCAGCTCGATCTGTTGTATTGTCTGACCTATGCCGACGCCCGCGCGGTGGGCGAAGGCGTGTTGACCGGTTGGCAAGAAGCCATCCTGCACGATTTGCACGCCACGGTTGCGGAACAACTTAAGCGCAGTGGTGGAACGGAAAGGATCAGTCGTCATGACCGCTTGGTGCGTGAGTTGGTGCAACACGGAGTTAATGAGACCAACGCGGAAGCATTCATCGATGATTTGCCTCACAGTTATCTGCATCAGGTTCCCCCAGGCGATGTTCAACGGCATCACGCGGTGTTGCTCCGCGCCCGCAGCGACGGCGTTGGTATTGATTATCAGGTCAAAGATAAATATCTGCACTTGGCAGCATCGTTACCGGACCGTCACGCGTTATTTGCCGATGTTACCGCGACGCTCACCGGCCACGGCTTTGATATCATCGATGCTCGTACCTGGGTGACCGGCAGCAAAATGGTGGTCTACAGTTTTCGTCTGTCGTCGATTTATCCCACGCGCATCGCTGAACCGGCGTCCTGGGAAAAATTTCGCAAAGATCTCCTCGCTGTAGCGCAAGGCACGCTTGCCGCCGAGACCTTGCTTGAACGTCGGCGCAACGCTCGCATCGGCCCCAAACCCGCCGACAGCGTGTTCGATGATCCGGCAATTAAAGTCGAGCAACGTACCAGCGAAACGTTCACCATTGTCGACCTTCATGTAAAAGACGACGTTGGTCTTTTGAGCCGACTTTGCCGGGCTATTTCTGACTTTCGCTGCGACATCGGATTTGCCTCCATCAACACTATGGGCGACATCGCCGTCGACGTTTTTTACGTCAACCGCGCAGGGCGAAAACTCAGCGATGAAGAAAGTGAAGCATTGCGGCTCCATTTAATCCAGTCGCTGCACCTCACGCAGAAAGAAACCAATCCGTGATCGGTAACGATTTTTCGATTCTTTCCCGGCGACTGGTTTTGTGCTTATGAGGCAGGCTCATTCAGCGACAACTCACCACTGATCAGCTGTCGGGCGATATGAAATGCGGGACGACGGCGGAGGGTGGCCTCGCGGCTGTCGACGAGGCCGAAGCCGGGATGGACTAATTGCCACCAATAGAGCCGTTCAACCAGCCCGGATTGATAGGCGATGCGGGCATACTCTAGCAGGTATTGAGCAGCGTCTTCTTCGCTGACTTGCACGTCGCAACTGGTGGGGCTCCACGATTCGGTGCCATGTAACGGCCAGTTAAATTCGGTGATCCACAGCGGTGTTTCGCCGCGTTGTCGGCATCGGCCGCTGATGGCGGCGATGGCTTTCCACAATTTGAGTTTGCCCGCGAGATCGAAGATGCCGAGTTGGGTGTTGCTGGGTGAACCGCGACGGTCGACGTACAACATGGCGCCAATCGCATCCAGACGGAAGTGGCGCATATTTACCAAACCGCGCAGGTACGTCATCGGTTCGAAATCAATGATGCCTGGTCCGACCAAGCGAACGTTTGGAAAATCACGACGCACTTCTTCGGCGGCGTCCAGCAGATCCAACGCTTCGCCCATGTGGACGCAGCCCCATTTCGAACGGTTGGGTGCCATGGGTAATTGAAAATACGTCGCACGTCCGGCAAAAGTGCTGAAAATGCGACGGAGGTCTTCGCGCCATTGTCGACCGTTACAAACCGAACCGCGATCTTGGACCACCGAAATAACCAGATCACAGGCAGCGAAGCGATCAGCGAAGGCACGGTGGCGGTCGAGTATCGAACGTTCCCACACCGGCACGCGCATCAGCAAACGGCGCGTGCCGAGTTCGGCGACCAGATCGACCAGCTGATCGCCGTACTGCGCGCTGTTCGATATGGCGACCCCGAAAAAATCTGCTGGCGCTGGGCGAACGCGGGAGGTCGCTGGCGACACCAAAAGTCGCGAGGATAAAAAAGGCACCGCTGCCAGCGCGGTGAAAGCACCGAAAAGATATTCTTGAAAACTGATAAACCGAAGGGGGCGTTTATCGATGCGCAGTTGATCCGGCTGCTCGGACGGTCCCCAATGTTGCGAAAACGGCGGATGCTTAGAAACCAATTTTCCTCCGCAACGGCCGGGTACCGTTTTTCATCCGCCAAATCCAGCGATGAAGGGATAAACGAAATTGGTACATGCCTTGGATGTCCGCAACTTTCCAACCACGAGCACGAGCGTATCCGGCAAGCAGCCGTCCCTGACATTGGAGTTGAGCCAAGCTACGTAGGCCTTTCCAAGCGGATACTTTGCCGAAACGCATGCGGTTGCAGTCGACAACAAAGAAATCACAGGCGTCTTGCTGTAAGCGAAAGAGAATATTTCCCGGCGTGGAATCGAAATGATACGCCCCGGCTTCATGCATGCGGCCAACGAAGGCGCCGAGTTCATCGCACCAACGATCGCTGTTCGGCACTTTGCTATCGTGCAGATGCCAGATAGGTCGGCAGTCATCGGCCCAGGCGCACAGATACCACGCAGCGCCGTCGGCGGATTCGAGCGCGGCAAACGGTTCTGGCGTGCCGATGCCAAGGCGTTGCATGTGCGCAGCATGATCAAAAGCGCGCACGGCTTTTGACGCACGCCCCAGGCGTTGGATGCGTTTGAGCCATGTGCGCGGAGCAGGAAAGGCTTTGGCGACGACTTCACGATCAGCGAGAGTGAATCGGGTTAACGTATTTCGTCCGCGATAAATCACCGCTTGCGCTGGTAACGCGTTGATGGTCGCAGGCAGCGCCATGCAGGCGGCGCGAATGTCGGGCTGATCCCAGGCAGGAGCAAGGCGAACCATATTAACCATCTGAGGTGCAGGCATCAAACGGGATCTCGCCATTTGCCGGATTCTTTGATCAGCTGAAGTAACTCGGCGCGGGCGTGGTCGGATGCGATGCCGGTGCGAACTTTCTCTTTTCCACGGTATAAATCTATTTTTCCAGGTCCGGCGCCGACGTAGCCAAAATCAGCGTCGGCCATTTCTCCAGGTCCATTCACAATGCAGCCCATGATTGCGATGGTTACTCCATCAAGGTGATGAGTCATTTCTTTGATGTGCGCGGTGACGTCGATCAAGTTGAACAGCGTACGTCCGCACGAAGGACAGGCGACGTAGTCAGCGCGGGTGACGCGCGCTTTTACGGATTGCAAAATAGTGAAAGAAAGCCGTCGGGCATCGGGCGCTTGCGGGAGGTACAGCGCATCACCGACGCCGTCGATCAGCAGTGATCCGGCGATGGCGGCAATGGCAAGTTCGTCGCGCTGAAATGGCAGAGCAATGGCAATGGGTTGACGTCGACCGCTGCCAATTTTGGCGGCTTCGTCACGACGAAAGCGTTCTTCGATGGCAGCTGACAACAGGCGATATGCGCGCACTTCTCCGATCAATCCGGGTTCTGCGATGCCCAGCACGACGCCATCTGGCAGCTGCGGAAGGGTATCGCGAAGCGCGGTAACGGCGTTGGTATCGCCCAGGCGCAAGAGCACGAGTGCGCCCACCGGAATCACCGGAAGTTCGCAGCCGACCTTGAGATGAATCAGCGACATCTGTCCCGCAGGTGAAGGCTGAGTCGATGAATGGGAGTGATCCGTTGATTTTTTCAGACAACCGTCGGCCCCAGGAATGCTGTGCGCCTGAGCGAACCACAAGAGTTGGTCGTCCACGCGCACGTCGGCAGCGGGTTCTTTGCCCGTTGGTTGAGGTGTCGCTGAAGGAACGAATACGCGTGGCAGTAATCCACCACCAACGGGAATATCGTGACCAACGCGAACGATCTCTGCCACCCGTCGACGGAAAGAATACGGATCAAGATCTTCGCTTGGTGCACCGACGAGCGCGGTGAATGGATTCAGTCGTGCATATCGTGCAGCGAGTGCGGCGGCGACCGGAATTTCAAATTCAGGCGGTTCGGTCAGGCTGACGCGAATGGTATCACCAATGCCGTCTTCCAGCAGCGCGCCAATACCGGCAGCGCTCTTAGTGCGGCCATCTTCGCCCTCGCCAGCTTCGGTGACACCTAGGTGCAGAGGATAATGTTCGCCATGATCAGTAAGCCTGGCGCACAACATCCGATACGCGGCGACCATGACCTTAGGATTCGACGATTTCATTGAAATAATCAGATCTTTGTAGCCTTCTGATTCGGCGATCTGAACGAACTCCATAGCCGATTCGACCATCCCACGCGGGGTGTCGCCCCAGCGATTCATGATGCGATCGCTGAGTGAACCATGGTTGGTGCCGATGCGCAGTGCGCGACCAAGGATCTTCGCGCGTTTGACTAACGGCAAGAAGCGTTCAGCAACGTGTTCGAGTTCGGCCTGGTATTCGGCGTCAGAATATTCGACGACAGCAAAACGTTTTTTATCAACGTAGTTGCCTGGATTGACGCGAACTTTTTCAACGTGCTCAATCGCTTCCATCGCCGCAGGCGGCATGAAATGAATGTCGGCGACCAAGGGAATATCCTTGAAGCCAGCGGCGCTGAAATCGCGGCGAATCGCTTTGAGCGCTTGGGCGTCTTTCACTCCAGGTGCGGTGATGCGCACGATCTGACAACCCGATTCAGCCAACAGAATCGATTGCTTCACGGTCGCGGCGATGTCTTGCGTTGGCGTCGTACACATGCTTTGCAGCACCAACGGCGCAGGCTGGCCAGCGATCAGCCCGCCGACTTGAACGGAACCAACCATCACGGCGCGACTGGCGCGACGGACGTAGGCCATGCGATGAGCGACGTAGGGAGAGCGGGGCATTACCAAAGCATGCTGGGTCATGGGTGCGCAGTCTGGACCAATCATTCGCTCGCCAAGAGGCGATATTTCGGCTCGCTACAAAAGGCTGCGAAGCACTAAGAATGGCGATTAAAACTGACTAAACGCCAGTTTCTTGACGCTCTTTTTGTTTGCGGGAAATGCGTTGAAGCGAGCTACGCTCAGCGGCGGTCAAGGATGGCAGGCCCTGTTCGCTGACTTTTACTAACAGGCGATCAAGGATGAGTTGCTCTTGGTCTTCTTCACGCTGTTGATGTTCTTTAGCGCGAACCGAACGACGCTGCTGCCAGCGGCTAAACCATGATTGATTGCGCGGCGTTGTCGTAGTTTCAAATTCGATTTGCAGGACGGGGTCAAAGCCAAGTTTGATTGAGCGGTGCTCTTGGATGGTCACCATCAAACACATCAGTCCAAAGAAAAGCATGGTCCAGTCAATGAAATAGAGCGAAAGGGCAAGCATAAGAGCAGAGCAGAGGTAACTAAGGAGAACGGTTCCTCGAATGGCGCGAGAAAGTCCGACCAATGGCCAGAGCAATGCACGCCACATTCGTGCACCATCGAATACAGCGCACGCGAATAGGTTGGCCAAAAACACAAAGAGATTTAGGTGGGAGAAATATTCAAGAGTAACGAAAAGGAATCCGCCTAGGTCGCTGGTATTCCCAGTTG
>JANMYZ010000116.1:0-3028 GCA_031382605.1 Planctomycetota bacterium
AACCACCAGCGACTTGAATCTGGGTCTCCCCTGCCAAATAAGCATTGCGTGGTTGAATGGTGTAACCGCGTCCCTCACCCATCCCATTCCCACCGATCTTATACGTGACGGTATAGTCGGTGCTCAAGAGAGCAGCGCCGACCACGCCAGCAGCAGATAATTCACTGATGACATAGGTATTGAACGATCGTGCTGGGGTCAACGTCGTACGAAATACGCCACGGCGATTCACATCGGGATCAATCGTGGTGCCGGAACCAGTGGTGTAATCTTCGTAAGCCAGCGGTTTCGGCGTCAGCAACGACACGCTGACATCGTCGTCAGCGATGGGTACTTCGACGGAAGTTGGAGCCGTCGGTGTATATCCAGTTCCCGTTGTTAACTGAATCACCACAGTTTCTTGGCCTTCTGCACCCGAATCAAATTCAGGAGTAATGATCAAAGAAGCGGATTGCTGACCGGCCAGAATCGTGATGGATGTCGGCGTTGCTGTACCCGTTATAAGATAGTCAGTAATTTGAGTGGCCGTTCCGCCGACCGTGAAATTCACGGTCACAGCAGCGGCGACTGAATCACCGGCCCCGCGCTTCACCAGAATCACAGCGGGTATCTGTATTATGGCGCCTTCGTAGGCGACCTGTTGCGTCGGCGACAATTCCGCACTCACCGTGGCAGCCGTTGCCTGCACCACGGTCAGCGCAAATAAAACCAAAGAAAAAAGTGTGCGTATCATGTTCGTCCTCATAACCGGTATCCAATAATCAACGATCCACCGACGCCGATGCGCTTCAGCGTCAAAGTGCTGGAAGTGCCGCCGCCAAAGTCGACATCGACCTCGCTGGTGCCGACGGTGAAATCGACCAAGACTCCGCCGAGCCAGCGCTTTTCGGTAATGACGAAGCCCGCGCGTAGGCCGCCTTCCAGATACCAACCGATGCCGCTGTCGTTGGCGTAGGTGCCGCTGGAGTCGCGCACTTCACTATCGGCCAGGGCCACACCGCCGCCGATGAAAGGCCCAAGTAAGAAGAAGGCACTGATTTCCGTAGCGTCTGGATTGATGCCGAATTCGTAGCCGCCGAAAAGCGTCACGCCTGCGGTGCTGTAGCGCAGGTCGTTGCTGCTGGTGTTCGAAAAGGTCAGGCCGCCGGCTTCGTAGGTGGCTGGGGTGATGTCGCAGGTCGTGGCGACGAATTCGCTGCCTAAAGCCCAACCACCAAGATTGCCGCCAGAGCAAGCGAGATAACCGATCGCCAGTCGCGGTGCGATATTGTCTTCGATATCTTTCCATTCGTAGGTGGTGGAACCACCGGGACCGGAGGTCTTTTCTTCCACCTCGGGTGCGACTGCCACGCCTAACGAAATGTACCAATCACCCGTATTCGTCACCTCTTCAAAATCAGCGGCCTGTAGCGTCGCTGACATCGTGCCCAGAGCGAGCATCGCAACCGACAAGGCAGAACGGCGGAAAATGAGAGCCATGAACACTCCTGGTCGCACCGCAGTGCGCAATTGGTCGCACCGCAGTACGCAATGGTTGCGGCATAATGGTTCAATTGCGAGTCTGTCCACGGCTAAGACCGTGTTTAAGCGAGCAGCTTACTGACGGAGATTCCGCCGAAGTATTCGGATCTTCGCCACGCTGTCGCGATCGTATTTCTAAGTAATTCGGGTACCGCATCGTCCGAGGTGAAAACGTACTCATCAACCTCGCATGAAATAGGATGAATTCTCTCCGCGCCCCGTCAGGGGCAGCCAGATAATAGCCCGGCACTTCAGTGCACTTCAGTGATATCGAACCACGGGCAGGATGCCCGTGTCACGGATTGCTACTGTGGCACGGGCATCTTGCCCGTGGTTTATGGTCGATCTGAAGCCGGACATCGAACCCACTGAAGTGCCGGGCTGTTTTCGTGGCGTCCCGCTGGGACGCGAGAACTTCATTCGTTATTCACCAGCTCAGTCAGATTAGTTCTGCTGTTGAATGACGGGATCGCTATGGAAATTCGCGTCGCCCAATTTGAAAGCACCAAGGATGCTCTATCCTGGAAACAGTCGGTCCAATCGTCCGCGCGTGTCGTTAAGCCGGGCTTCGGCTTGCTGACGATCAAGCTGCAAGCGCTGCATCACCACGGCAATTTTAGCCGAACCGCCAGCCTGATCGAGCAAGGTGAAACTGGCCGTGCGATCAAGCCCGGTGAGGGTGGCGATAATTCGCGCGGCGCGGTCGCGTAATTTGGCGTTGGTCGCGCGCACATCGATCATCAGGTTGCCATATACTTTTCCTGCGCGCACCATCAGCGCGGTCGAAATCGTATTGAGCGCCAGTTTGGTGGCGGTGCCAGCCTTCAAGCGCGTGGAGCCAGTGAGAATTTCTGGTCCAGAGGCAAGCACGATTAGATGATCAGCGTCAGTGGGTTTATTCACCGTAACGCAGGTCATGAAAGCCGTGCGCACGCCCGCCGCTTTAGCGAACGAAATCGCACCTAATGGGTAAGGCGTGCTGCCACCTGCAGCGATTCCGATCAGTGAATCGCGCGGAGTTAATCCCAGTGCCGTCAATTCCGCATGCGCGCCGTCGAATTCGTCTTCTTTGCCTTCGCTCGATTTGCGCAGGGCACCATCGCCGCCAGCAATGATGCCGACCACGCGGCCAGGCTCGACCTGAAACGTTGGCGGCGCTTCAGAGGCATCAAGAACGCCAAGTCGACCAGAAGTTCCCGCGCCGACGTAAATCAAGCGACCACCGGCGACAAATCCAGGTTCGACGTCGGTGATAAATGCCGCCAGCGCTGGAGCCGCAGCGTCGAGCGCGGCGGTCACCAGATGATTTTCAGCATTCATCAACGCGACTAAGCCTGCGACATCCAGTTCATGCAAACGCTCACTGCGAGGATTGCGTTGCTCAGTGCTTACATGGGAACGGTCAGGTGGCAGCATGGGATTGAGCGTTGGAAAGTGAGAAGAGAAAAGAGAGAGAGAAAAGAGTTTAACCACAGAGGGCACAGAGGACACAGAGGGGAAAGAAAAA
>JANMYZ010000129.1:0-2962 GCA_031382605.1 Planctomycetota bacterium
CCGTGGCGGAGCGCAGCCCGCTGGAGCGCTCCGCGTCGCATACCAACTGCCGCCATAATTTTAAAACTAAGCGCGCTTATTTTTCGCGGGGGTGCGCGCGCCCAACGCCACGCGCACACGCCGAAAAAAAAACGTCTACAGCGCGTAAATCTGATCGCACAGATCCTTGAAGCGTCCGCCAACCGCGTCCATTTGTTCGCGCGGGATATGACCAATTTCGCGCCAACGACGTTGCAGATCTTTCAGTTCGTCTTTGAACCACCGCGCATTTTCATGCTTAAGAATGTCTTCGGCTTCGGTGATGAGCGCCTGTTTTTTCGCCAGGTTATCTTGCCGTGCTTGCTCAAGTTGAGCCAAGAACGGTTTCAGCGTGGCATAAACCCGATCGCACGCCGTGCGGAAACGCGCCCACACCGCTTCCACCTGATCACGGGGAACGTGGCCGATGAGCTTCCAACGCGCCTGATGATCTTTCACTTCGCGCAGACGTTCGTCTTCGCTGCGCACCCGCGCTTCTTCGCCAGCAGCCAGAGCTTCGCAATCCTTGGCCAGATTTTCGACCGCCAAGCAGAGCGCTTCCTTTTGCTGCAAATTTGCCGTGAACTCTTGATGACGCGCGTCGATATCAGCGCGGTGTTTACCGAAGAAGGCATCGCCAGCAGCGCGGAAACGCGCCCATAGATCTTGATCAAATTCGCGCGGGACGGCGCCCGTCACTTTCCATTCTTGTTGCAATATTTTCATGCGATCCGCGCCGGTGCGCTTGGCGACCAGATCCGCCGGGCTGCCAGCCAGCCCGATCGGACTGGCGTTCGCAATCGCTTCGGCTTCGGTCAACAGCGCACGTTTGCGCTCCAGATTCACCTGACGTTGCGCATCCTGCTCAGCAAAATACGGCTTCAGCCGTTCGTAGATCACATCGCAAGCGACTTTGAATCGTTGCCACGTTCCTTCACGGCGATCGCCAGGTAACGGACCAATATTCTTCCAACCCGCCTGAATATTTTTAATCGCCGCCTGAACCTGAGCGAGATCTTCCACACTGGCCAGCGCTTCGGCTTCAGCAACCAAAGCATCGGCATTACCAAGATTGGCGAAGCGTGCCCAATCTTCCGCTTCCATCAGCGCTTTTAGCGGCGCAAAAGCCGCTTCACAAGCAAGCCGGAAACGCTCGCGCACCGCCGCCACTTGCTCGGGACGCACAGGACCAACAGCACGCCACTGTTGCTGCAGGCCTTTCAAATGAGCGAAACACGCTTGTCGCTGATTTTCGGACGGCGGATTCGCCACGACAAATTCGGCCATATCGGCAAGTCTGCCGAGTTCGGCTAAACGTTCTTTGATGTGTTCGTCGCGCTGCGTACGAGCCGCGCGTCCAGCATCTTTAAAGCGATCATACGCGTCGAGAAAACGCGTGCGCAACGCGTGATTCATCGGTAGATCGACGACCAAGTTATGCCAACGTTTATGCAATATGCGGAAGCGATCGCGCGCTTCGAGTCGGCGCTCAGCAGTCGCCAAGGCTTCGGCCTCGCTGACCAATCCTTCCAGCTCGGTGATGACCGCTTCTGGAATGACCACAGGCGCAACCACCGCTGCGACCGCGACCACGACCGGCGCGTTCGGGCAAAGGCGTGCGACTTCTGCGGCAAAACGTCCAGCAAACGGTTGCCGAGCAGCGTCCGCTAATGCGGGTAATGCCTGCCACTTTGCTTCCAGTTGCGCGCGATGAACCACGGCCTCTGCCGCATCCACCGGCAGCGCCGCCGCCAGTCCCGCCAGGAATTGTTCATACGCCGCGAGCACTGCCGCGTACTGCGCCTGCACGTCGTCGCGACGACGAAACAAATCACGCTGAGCACGATCCATCCGCTCGACGAAAGCCGTCCCTTCCGTATCAAGCGGCACGCTGGCGAATTCCGCCAAGATCGACGAACGTCGAACGATCAGCGCGGCAATTTCATCGCCAGCCCGAGCCCAATCCGTGGAGAGCGACCAGCGCGCTGCGTCAGTGGCCAACGGCTCCAACGCTTTGCGCCGAGCCTTGCGATTTTGCTCAGGCGAAGGCTTGGCTATTTCATCATCCAGAGCCTGCACGCGCGCCAACGCCGCGTTACGCACGGCTTCGACCTTGGCCTTACGACCAATATCTTTGAGCAAGTTGCGCTTGTCGATGCGCGCGACGGCTTCGGCAGCAAATGCGCCACTGGCATCTTGCACCGCAATCATCGCCAGCGTCGCCGCACTTGGTTCTGCCTGAGCCAGCAAGCGATCAAAGGCCGCGCGACGAACGCCCGGATCTTTCGCTTCCAACGATAATTCAGCGAGCGATTTCTGATCGCTGATCGTCGTCAAAACGGCGGCACACGCTGATAAACTGCGCTCACGCGCAAGTTTCACCGCGACGCCTGACAAGCGCTCACGAGCAACCTTCACCACTTCCGCATCAGAGCTGGTCAACAGCGCTTCGAGTCGAGTCTGCTCATTCACCCGACGTGCGGATGCGGCTCTCACCCGCTGATCAGAGTCGTGCATCGCCAGTTGAGCGAAAACCGCTTGCTGGTCGTACGTCAGTTCGTTGACACTGGCCAGGCGCACATCGGCGTCGGCGTGTTTCCACTTTGGTTTGCGTAATCCGAGAAATCCCACGTGAAGCTCCTTGGTCCGCTCCGCCGGTGCGGCGCGGGGGTGGGTGTTATCTAGCCAATTTCGCCAGCTCAACCCTGAGCATCCCGCGCGGCCTGGGAACACTTAGACAGAGAGCGCCACACCAAACCGCCACGATCAAGCCCTTCGCGTAGGCGCCGCTCATTTCCAACAACGTTGGGAGGGCGAAAATATTCGCCCTCCCAACGTTGTGTTGAACGAGCATGCCTGGGGCCTGAGCCCCTCTTGGCGGTCACGCTGATCGTCGTTTGCGAAAGCCCCCATCCGGCCAATGGCGTTGCGATAACCCTATCCC
>JANMYZ010000202.1:0-3077 GCA_031382605.1 Planctomycetota bacterium
GCGTTTTCTAGGTTCAACTCCAATGCGCAGTGATCGACCCAGCGCCACGGCCACTTTCATTGCCCGCTGTTTAGTTTTTTGGGCGCGGGAACCATTTCCTCAGCGATTAGTCGGAAATCACGCCTTAGCGCTTGCCCTCGCTAGCCTGCGGGCTGCGGGCGTCGACGAACGACGATGGTGGAGGCTCTGCGGAATCCCTTGGATGCGTCGCGTTATTTGGACCTGTGAGCGATGGGTGCTCCCAGGGATTGTGCTGCATTATGTCCTGCGTAAATGCGCTATTGATCAAGCGGTTGAGCGAGCACTGGAAATGGGATGCCAGAGTGTGGTGGTGCTGGCAGCTGGATTTGACGCCTTAGCGTGGCGAACGCTGCGAAGACATCCGCAGGTGCAGGTGATTTAAGTCGATCACTGCGCAACTCAGGCGGTAAAAATGCGCGCGGTGAAACACACGCAGGGATTTCCGTTATTACGCTCATGTGATCTAGGAACTGAATCCGTCGCAGCATTGCTTGATTCACAGCGACCAACCGTCGTGGTTGCAGAGGGGTTATTGATGTATTTTACGGAAGCTCGCGTCGTCACACTTTTGCGCGAGATCGCCACCAGCGTAGAGCCGGGTTCGCACGTGGTTTTCACCTGCATGACCGGTGATCGCGCAGGACGGCTGGGTTTTCCTGCTGGTCATCCACTTATTGACCGCTGGCTAGCGCATCACCGCGAGGTATTTCGCTGGGGTATCCGAGCCAATCTGCTGACGACATTTTTAGCGCAAAGTAGATTACGCCCCATCGTGCATGAGTCCGCTGATTCGATGATGCGACGTTTTCTTCCGCAGGGGTGCCGCCGCCGTAGCGCTATCGGCGAAGATGTCGTGGTGGCGGAACCGCTTTCCATTAGGGCGATCTGATGCTCGAACCTGACGTCACTATCACGGACTATTTGCTCTCGCTGGCATGTGCCATTTTCGCGTGGTGGTGTTGGCGTCGCCGCGCCGACGCACATCTTTGGTACGTTGTGTTTTTTATCACGCTCTGCTTGGCGTCATTGTTCGGTGGAACGGTGCACGGCTTCGTGCCCAGCGGGCCGTGGTCGGATGGATTATGGTGTGGTGTGCTGCTGAGTTTGGGTGGCACCGCCGTAGCAATGTGGGGCATTACGACCGAGCTCGGATGTGGTCCATCAGCTCGCCGGATAGTGATGCGGGTTGTCGTATTTTGTGCGGTGATTTACCTGGGCGCGGTGCTGAGCGGTGTGCGAGCGTTCTGGATTACTTTGGTTGCTTACCTGCCAGCAGCGGTCGGAATGTTGGTGGTTTATGTGCGTCGCTGTCGTCAAGCCGGGTCGTGGCGGTGGGGAATTATCGGCGTGTTGCTGACCTTTGTTGCCGCTGGCGTGCAAGTCGGACAGGTGGCGCTGCACCCGCACTGGTTCAATCATAATGCGCTCTATCATCTGATTCAGGTCATCGCTTTATTCGCCATTGCACGTGCTGCTGGCGGACGAACGACGGAGAGTCCTCATGCCACTGGTTAATGATATTCACTCGCGACTCAATCCGACTGAGGTCGCCGCCATCCTGCATCCGTCCACCGTTGACGAAGTGGTGTCGATGGTGCGCCAAGGTGGTGTGATCAGCATCACCGGCGCCCGCCATGCGATGGGTGGTCAGCAATTTGGTACGAGCACCACGCTGCTTGATCTCAGCAGTCTTGATCGCGTTATCGGTTTGGATGCGGAACGTGGAATCGTTGAAGTCGAGGCCGGTATCCAATGGCCAGCACTGATTGCTTGGTTGGTGGAACAGCACAGCGATTGGGGCGTCATTCAGAAACAGACGGGTGCAGATCGCCTGAGTCTTGGTGGCGCGTTGTCGGCCAATATTCATGGCCGTGGCTTGGAGCTGAAACCGTTAGTAGACAACATCGAGTCGTTCGAATTAGTGGATTTTTCTGGCGCACTGGTGCACTGTAGTCGCAAAGAAAATATTGCGCTTTTTCGTCTTGCCATTGGTGGCTACGGCTTGTTCGGGGTCATCGTACGTATCCGCCTGCGGCTCGGTCGTCGGCAGCGGCTCGAACGTTTAGTGGAAATAACCAACGTCGATCACTTGATAACCGATTTTGCACGCCAGCGGGCGGCCGGTTGTGTGTACGGCGACTTTCAATTTATGACCGATGAAACCTCCCCGCTATTCATGCGTGAGGGAGTATTTTCCTGTTACCGCGTCGTCGACCACGACGGGCACGACGAACCAGCCGAACGGGAACTTGACGCCAAAGAATGGCGTCGGCTTTACCATTTATCGCACACCGATCGCGCCGAATTATATCGCGTGTATGCTGGATTTTACCGCTCTACGCATCAGCAACGTTACTGGTCGGACACTCATCAGCTCAGTCTATATCTGGATGACTATCATCACCAGCTTGATGCTGACATGGGCGCCGCAGTGCCCGGCAGCGAGATGATCAGTGAGCTCTATGTTCCTCGTTCCGCGCTGCTGGAGTTTTGCCTAGCCGCGCGCGAAGAGCTACGTCGTCGTCAGACGCCGGTGATCTACGGCACCATTCGGCTGATTGAACGTGATGACGAAACCGTGTTGGCGTGGGCACGTGAACCCTGGGCCTGCGTTATTTTTAACTTATGTGTACGTCATGATGTTGCTGGAATGGCAGCTGCCTCTAATAGTTTTCGCGCCTTAATCACCGTGGCGTCGTCATTTGGCGGCAGCTATTTTCCGACCTATCATCGGTGGGCTCAAAAAGAACAGGTTGAGCGCTGCCACCCGCGCTTCGTCGAATTTCTGAAAGCCAAACGCCAGTTCGATCCGCAGGAGCGTTTTCAGAGTGACTGGTATCGCCACTACCGAGAAATGTTTGCAACCGAATTGCGGTAATTCACCGCGAACAGATGGATCGGCTACGTTTGCCAATGATTTATTGAGATTGAGGCACCAAATATATTCGGTGCCTCAGTTCAACCTAAAAAACGCAGTAGAGAACCATTTTACCGCAATACCCCGTTGGGGCACTTAGCAGCAAAGAGCGCAAAGGACTTACATCAAAAACAAGATT
>JANMYZ010000642.1:0-12832 GCA_031382605.1 Planctomycetota bacterium
CTAAATCATCATCGGAGAGCCCCAACGGGGCGGTCCAATAAAGCCAAGGGCAACGCCCTGGGGTGACCGCCTATTGTCAACAATACCCTGTAATGGCGAGCGAATCGACCGTGGTTGGGCCGCCCTTTCAGGGCTCCATTATCCACAGGTCACGTTTCCCAGGGCGTTGCCCTGGGCTACATTGGACCGCCCCGTTGGGGCTCGTGAATCCTTCCTGACGCCACGCCTCAGCCGTCCTTCGCTCCAGTCACCCAGCGCCACAGCATGGTCACGGGATCGTAGTAGCGATCGGCGATGCGTTCTTTGAGAGGAATGATGGCGTTGTCAGTGATGGTGATGTGTTCGGGGCAGACTTCGGTGCAGCATTTGGTGATGTTGCAGAAACCGATGCCGCCTTCGCGTTTCAGGAACGGTTCGCGGTCGGCGGTGTCGACTGGGTGCATTTCGAGTGAGGCTGCGCGGGCGAAGAAGCGCGGGCCGGAGAACACTTCGTGCTTTTCGTGGTCGCGGATGACGTGGCAGGTGTCTTGGCAGAGGAAGCATTCAATGCACTTGCGCATTTCTTGCGTGCGTTCGACATCGCGTTGCTGCATGCGGAAGGTGCCGTCTTCGGCGACAAAGCGGGTACCGGGTTTGGCCGGAGTGAACTTGGTGATCTTTTTATTCACCGTGTAATTCCACGACACATCGGTGACCAAATCACGGATATTGGGGAATGACTTCATCGGTTGGACGGTGACGTCGCCTTCGGGCAAGGCCTCCATGCGCGTCAGGCACATCAAGCGCGGTTTACCGTTGATCTCCGCCGAGCACGAGCCGCATTTACCGGCTTTGCAATTCCAGCGACAGGCAAGGTCGGATGCCTGGGTTGCTTGAATCTGATGGATCGCATCGAGCACCACCATGCCTGGGGTGATTTCAGCGGTGTAATCCACCATTTTGCCGCCGGTCTTGTCACCGCGCCACACTTTGAAGGTGCGCTGATGGGGAGCGGTGTCGCCAACTGCAGTACTCATAGGTGTGGTCCTTATTTGGCTTGGTCGTCGATGATTTGCTTGAGCTCATCAGATAGCGGTTTCACCGCTTCACGGCGAAGCGTCATCTGACCATCAACGCCCTTCTTGATGATCATGTTCACGCCGCCGAACTCTTTGGATTTCTCCTGAAAGTCCTCACGAAACTGAGCGCCGCGACTTTCCTTGCGTTCGATAGCGCACTTGGCCAGCGCTTCAGAGACGATCAGCAAATTGCTCAAGTCCATGCAGGTATGCCAACCGGGATTGTATTCGCGATTGGCGGGTGCTTGCACCGCGACAGCGCGGGCTTTGAGCTTGCTGATCTCTTCCAGAGCGCTGCGCATTTCGTCTTCTTTGCGCACGATGCCGACCTGCGCCTGCATCACTTTCTGAAGATCTTGCTGAACTTTGTAAGGATTTTCGTCGCCCTTCGGCGCATCCATGAAGTGCAGCGCCCAATCCATCGACGCTTTTACTTCGGCTTCGTCGATCCAACCGTGCTGCTGTTCTTTCGCATACTTCGCGGCGTATTCGCCCGCGCGTTTGCCGAACACCAGCAAGTCAGAGAGCGAATTTCCACCCAGGCGATTGGCGCCGTGCAAGCCGGCACCAGCCTCACCGGCAGCGAATAAACCAGGCACACATGACATCTGCGTATCGCCGTCGACACGTACGCCGCCCATGGTGTAGTGCGTCGTCGGACCAACTTCCATCACGGTGGTAGTGATATCAAGACCGCCCAGTTCCATGAACTGATGGTACATCGACGGCAGCTTTTTCTTGATGTGTTCACGCGCGTTGGGCACGCGTTCTTTGATCCAAGCGATGTCGAGGAACACGCCGCCGTGCGGTGAGCCACGGCCGGCTTTCACTTCGCGGTTGATGCAACGCGCGACGTGATCGCGCGTCAGCAATTCGGGCGGACGCATGGCGGTCTTGTCGCCTTGCGTATAGCGCCAACCCTCTTCCGGATCTTTGGCCGTTTGATTGCGGTAATTTTCTGGAATGTCGTCGAACATGAAGCGCTTGCCGTCTTTATTACGCAAGACGCCGCCTTCGCCGCGCACACCTTCGGTCACCAGAATTCCGCGCACCGACGGCGGCCACACCATGCCGGTCGGATGGAATTGGATGAACTCCATGTCGAGCAGTTCGGCGCCAGCATTGTAGGCCAGCGAATAACCGTCGCCGGTGTATTCCCACGAGTTCGAAGTTACTTCGAACGCACGGCCAAGGCCGCCAGTCGCGATGATGACCGACTTGGCCTTAAAGATCACAAAACGGCCTTTTTCACGGTAATAACCGAAAGCACCGACGACGCGATCGCCATCTTTGAGCAACTTCGTAATGCAACATTCCATATACACCGCGATCTGCGATTTATGGACGCTGTGATCTTGCAACGTGCGAATGATCTCTAATCCCGTGCGATCACCAACGTGAGCCAAGCGCGGGTAGCGGTGGCCGCCGAAATTGCGCTGAAGAATTTTGCCGTCTTTGGTGCGATCGAATACCGCGCCCCACTGTTCCAATTCGCGCACGCGCTGTGGCGCTTCTTTGGCGTGCAATTCGGCCATGCGCGAATTGTTGACGTACTGACCACCACGCATGGTGTCGGCGAAGTGAACCTTCCAACCATCACGATCATCGACGTTGCCAAGCGACGCCGCGATGCCGCCTTCGGCCATCACGGTGTGCGCTTTGCCGAGCAGTGATTTGCACACCAAGCCAACCGAGCAGCCGGCATCGGCGGCCTCAATCGCGGCGCGCATGCCAGCGCCGCCAGCGCCGATCACCAAAACGTCATGTTCGAAAGTCTGGATTTCCATGTGGATGTCCGTTGGGATGACGAGAGGACGACGAAAAGACGAAGTGAAAGCTGACGATCAGAAGAAGCGAAAATCTGAAATTTTGCCCATCGCAACCAGTCGGACGATGACGTCGGCCAAACCCACCACCACCAGCGAGGTCATGGCGAACAAAGCGTGGTGGCGATTAAGCATACTGACGAAGCTCCAGGCGCCAAAATGCAGACCGCTTCCACAGCCATCGCCGCCAGCGAAGCAATCTTTGCGTCCACCAACGATATGGCGCAGTGAATGGCAGCCGAAGGTGTAAGCGGCAAGCAACAACGGATTCAGAATGAGGATGAGCGACACTAAGCTCATGCCGAAAACGTGATGATGTGGCGCCGTAGCCTGGGCCGCATCGAAGGCCGCGTTCTTGGTGCCGTCCGCTAAAAACGGCACGTTCATGAACACCGTGCCGTCCGCATTCATCGGAAATATGTGTGCAATAATGCCGTCGTAAGCCAACAAAAAGACAAAGACGATGGCGGCATAAAGGAAGTAGCGGTGCAGATTCCAGAGGATCAGCGGCAACGCATTTTCACCGATGTAGCTCTTGCGTGGTTCACCAACGGCGCAGGCAACGGGGTCAAGCCAGATGGAGCGGTAGTACGCCTTGCGATAGTAATAGCAGGTCAATCGGAAGCCGGCTGGAAAGCCCAGAATCAAGAGAGCGGCCGAGAACGGCGGCATCCACGACTGCCAGAAAGACGGCTCGCCTTTAATGATGGCGTGCGGGCTGTTTCCCCAGAACTCCGGCGAGTAAAATGGCGACAGGTAATTGGTCCCCGGCACCCAGTAATACGCACCCTGGAACGCGGCCCAGGTGGAGTAGACGAGGAACGACAAGAGCAGGGTCGCGATCCCAATAGGACCGATCCACCAATTGTCTTTGCGCATCGTAGCACCGAAACCGGTACCCTGCGGCAGCGTAGAAGTGGGCTGATTCATAGGCCAAGATGTCTAGCGCCGGGGCCGCGTCACTCCAACCCCCTCCCGCTGGTTTACCCGCACCCATGTCGTAAATGCGCGCCAGCTATGCAAACGATGAAGTAAATCCGCCCGAGCGCTTCGTCAAAGGGCTCATGTGGAGGCTACAGACGACAGGCTGCGGACCACTAGATCGTGCTGCGACGGCGTTATTGCCCTGACGCAGCACGAGTAGCCTACGAAAACGCGCACGGATCCTGATGCTCGGCTAACAGTTCCATGTAATCCGCCTCATCGATCTCGTAGGCGCCGAAACGCTCCATGTGTGGAGTCTGCTGTTGGCAATCGAGCACGGCAAAGCCCTTCGCCATCAAGCGCTCGACCAATGCCATGACACACAGTTTCGACGCGTCGGTGGCGCGGTGGAACATGCTTTCGCCGCAAAAGATTCCGCCGATGGCTAAGCCATAACAACCGCCAACCAGATCACCGTTGGCATCCCAGGCCTCCACCGAATGGCCGTGGCCTTGATGATGCAGCGCCACGTACAAAGCCTCAATATCGCCTGAAATCCAGGTACTTTCGCGATGCGCACAGGCCGTGATGACGCGGGCAAACGCTTGGTCGAAAGTGATGCGATAGGGCTGACGATTGCGCGCGACTTTCTCTAGGCTTTTAGGGATTTTCCAACGATCCCAGGTGATCACCGCGCGAACCTCTGGCCGATACCAACGCAAGCGTCCGACCCGCGCATCGGCCATGGGAAAACAGCCCTGACTATACGCCGCCAGCACGACCTCTGGAGTGATAACGTAGCCATCGGCGTCGATCACCTCAGCGCTGGTCATGTCCCCAAAATCCCACACAGCTCCGCTGGTTTTGCGGCGGTTGCATCCACCGCATCGCCATCGGCGTGGCCCATGCCCCAAGCGCAAAACAACACGCGACATCCGGCAGCGCGTCCAGCGCGGATGTCGGTGTGATGATCGCCAATCATCCACGACTGCCGCGCGTCACCGGCTAATTCGCGCAAAATATCGAGCAATGATCCCGGATCTGGCTTGAGTGGCCCATCGCCGCCTGCGCGCACCGCAGCAAAATAATCGGCAATCCCACACCCACGCAAAATGGCGTGGGTAAATACCGTCGGCTTATTGGTTGCGACCGCCAAAGTCCATCCTGCCGCACGCAAGCGCTGAAGCGTATCGACCATGCCGTCGAAAGGCGCGGTCGCATCGCAGCAATGATCCCGGTAATACATTTCGAACGCCTGTTTCGCGGCAATACGCCAATCGCGGTCTGGCACCAAGCGCTCAATCAATTTATCGAGTCCATCGCCGACATAACTTAAAACCTGCGTCAGCGGCAATTCCGGTAATCCGACCAACTGACGAGCGTGATTTCCAGCAGCAGCAAGATCAATACGGCTGTCAATCAACGTGCCATCAAGGTCAAAAATGAGAATGCGCTTCATACGACGGCGAGACTCTTCACTGGCATCGGCGATCAAGATGCAGCGTGCGCTGAAACGCTCTCACTCATTCCTTGGTCTCTAGACGCTCCCATTCACCGCTGCTCTCTTCAGGTTTTGGCAGCATGCTGATCGCGAAGATCGTCAAATCATCGTCAAGCTGGCCCTTCACATGGGCGATCACGTCTTTGGCAATACAGTCAACGGTTTCTTGTGCGGACTTGTCCAAATGCGTCAACAAGCTGGCATAGAAACGCAGTTCGCCAAATTCAACCGATTCGCTGTCCATCGCCTCAGTTAAACCGTCGGTATATTGCACCAGCATATCGCCGGGCTGTAAGTGAATCATTTCCAAATGAATACTGCCGGCGAAAATGGGACCCGCCGCCAGCCCAATGGCCATGCCGGTTTTGCCTACTTTGCGCATGATGACATCACCACCAACGCTGACCAAAATACCGGCGTGGTGTCCTGCGCGGATGCAGTTAACGCTACCGGTTATCGGGTCCAATTCAGCGGCAAACAGCGTGATAAATTGACCCGGCAGCAGATCCGACCTGATTTCATCGTTGAACTGCACCATCAGGCTGCTCATGTTCGAAATGTTTCGCGCCAAAAAGCGCAAGGTCTTCAGCGCGGTCGCGACCACCAATGCCGCCTGCATGCCGTGGCCGCTGACGTCACCGATTAAGAACAGCAGATGGCCATTCTTCATTTTGATGACTTCGTAGAAGTCGCCGCTCACGCCGCTGTGCGGCTTGAAAT
This sequence comes from Planctomycetota bacterium, assembly GCA_031382605.1. GTDB lineage: Bacteria > Planctomycetota > UBA11346 > UBA11346 > UBA11346 > BOG-1363. The sequence continues at coordinate 6,030 of JANMYZ010000642.1, forward strand.
GCACGACGAATTCGTAGCCCTCAACGGTGGGTAAATCGGCCAGCATGTTCTGCTGGACGTTGCGGGCCTTCGCCATGTCGGAAGACAATTCGTTGGTGACCGCCGGCTGGGTTTCGGCACGACCAAGACCCAGGGCCTGAATTCGAGTGGTTAACGTCTGACTATCCAGCAAGCGACCGCTGAGTGCTTCCGGACAATTACACAACACCCGCGCCATCGCGGTAATGGTGTGCGAAGTGATTTTGCCTTCTTCGCGTTCGATGTTAGCCAGCAATTCACCATTGAACGGATTGAGCCAACGGCCATCGCGACCAAAGATGCGCAGCCGTGGTTCGACCGGCAACAGGCGCATCAAATCAATGCGCCAACGAACGATTTCTAATTGCTGACGCGGCATGGGCTCGCGATCGCGCCACGATCCGCTCTCGCTCAAATGCAAACGTGCCGCTTCTATGCGTCCTTGCGTTGCTGGCACCGCTTGACCACTAAAAGGATCAATCCAGTGCTGATCGCCCGTCATCATCTGAAAAAGCGGATCGCTATCGATCTGACGCAAAAGATCTGGCGGTAACGGCCGACGAGCCGACTTAAGTTGGCCTGCCATTTGACCAGTTTGCATCCGCCGATGTCCGGTAGCGCTGCTTGCTGGCAGTCCACGGCGGCCCTGCGGTTGCTGGCCATAACGTTGGCCGGGTGAAGATTTACGTGGTGGAGGTGGCACTTCGGTCGTTTTCCTGGGCGATTACTTACAAAGGGTCGACAGGCGGTCAATCAAACCATGTCGCCCTCCACGATCGGCGCGGGGTGCACCTTCCCGGCGCCACATACGATGACCAAATGCCCACTCCAATTTGCCAAGCGAACGAAATCGCCGCCGTCCTTAGGGCTCGCGCAAAATATTTGCGCGAGCCCTTGGCGCCGCTGCAAGTCAGGCCAATGGCGTCACCATCGATCCATAGTTGCTGCCCGTGTCTTGTAAGTTTTGGCGCTCGTTCTCGAATTTAACCGGCATGCACCGCTCTCACCCCAGGCCCGCAGCTCGCCGTAGACGATCATTAATGCCCAGGCCTAGCCCGTCATCGGGCACGAGTTCTGCCACCAACGACGTTACTGCAGTCGCATCTAAGCGGCGCAAGGCGGCAAATAATCCCGCTGCAGCTTCGGCAAGATCGCCGGTAGCACTCAATATTTCCGACTGCTTTGCCGACGTTGGCAGATCGCGCCCGGTAAATGAAAGAATTCCAATCGTTGGATCGATCGGCCACGGCGAGCCAGCCGCACGCAGTCGCAGCGGCTTCACTGGCGCATAGTGGCTGGGCAACATTCCCGGCGCTTGCTGCGGCAATGACGCGGCTCGGCCTGCGCGATCAGCTACGGCAACTGGTTCTCCGAGGATTTCTTCTAAGCGTTCGCGCGTCACGCCGCCTGGGCGCAAAATCACCGGGAATGGATCTGGCAATAACACCGTGCTTTCGATGCCGACCCGACACGGCCCGCCATCCAGTACCAGCGCCACCGTGTCGCCAAGCTGCTCGCGCACATGCGCCGCCGTCGTCGGCGAAATTCGACCAAAAGAATTCGCACTTGGAGCCGCCAGCGGCACGCCCGCTGCACGAATCAGCGCTAAAGCCAATGGATGATCCGGACAACGCACGCCAACCGTTTCCAGTCCGCTGGTCACCACATCCGGCACGATCGCTAATCGAGGCAACACCAACGTCAGCGGTCCAGGCCACAAACGCTCCGCCAATAACCGCGCCCGAGCTGATGGCTTGGCCACCGTCCAGGCCTGAGCCGAGTCAGCCACGTGGACGATCAACGGATCAAACGTCGGTCGCCCTTTCGCGCTAAAAATTCGCAGCACGGCTTCCGCATCCAGTGCGTTGGCAGCCAACCCGTAAACCGTTTCGGTCGGCATTCCGACCAATTGGCCGGCACGGATCAACGCAGCGGCAGCACAAATTTCAGCCGGTGACATCGGTGACATCGGTAACATAGGCGCGCAGTCTGGCCCGCTATCAACCACCGCAAGTTTTGCCTGACAGCGGGCTATTTCCTGTGTTCATCTATTTGGCTCTGCTGCGTTCTGAGTGGTTTTTTTCTTAGTCCGAAAGACTCATCACAGCGAAAAATCGAACCAGAGACGCGGAGACGCAGAGGTAAGAGGAGTAAAAGGACCATTCACACATCTTCCCCTCCTCCAATCTCCGCGTCTCCGCGTCTCTGGTTCGATTTTTTCTTCTTTGGCTACGGCAATGATATGGGACCCACACGGAACGCCGCAGAGCCATTTATTTATGGCAAGTAATCAGCTTGGCCAACCAACCGCGACGACGACGCGAGAAAAAATCACTCAGAATTCGTAGTCGAGCACGCACACGTCTTTAATGTGCGGACGAATCGGCGCCACCGCTGCGACATGCGCTGGATGCGGCAGATAAGCATCGCGTGCGGCTTTGTCCGTGAACACCACGGATAAGCCGACGTGATATTTTTTGCCCAGACCTTCAGGGCTGTTTTGAGCTCCAATCGAAACACTGACGACTCCTGGAATGAGCGCTTTCATCGCACGAAACTGAGCAAACGCCGCCTGTTCAAGCGCCAACGTCATGCTTGGCTTCCACTGAAAAAAGACGTTATGCTGAATCATGGTGTGCTACGCCGAGGTGAAACGTCCGTCGCCATTGAGCGGCTCACAGACTCGCGTGAATTCCTTTCAGCGCCTTGATCAAATAGAGTGTCGACAACTGCGGCATACCTTCGCCCCAGCGTTTGGCGCTGTTCATCCACATCAGGCCTTCGCGTCCGTCGTCCAGTTTGACCACCACCGCACGTTTGCTGATGGCGGCGAACAAATCAGCACGCCAATCCGCTTTCTTGCCGTCCTTCAATTCAATCACGGTCACATCGAGCATGTCGAAAGTCTTGGCCATCGCGGCGTAGTAGTAGAGCAAGCCTTCTTGTTCTTTCCCTGCGAGCATGCCTGGATTGGTATCGAATTGATAATTTGACTTCACCCAGTTCAACGCTGCTGCGACACGCGGATCATCCGCACGTAAATCCAACGCCAAATAACTGCTGATCAGGGCGTAGGTCATTGAACCATAGCTAGCGAGTTTAACCGCTGCTGGGGCAGGAGCGCTGCCAGTGCCTTCTTTCGCGCCTTCTTTTGCGCCTTCCTTCGGATTCCAACTTCCTTCCGCTTTGCTTTCTTCAGGACTATAAACCGCGCCACCATCATTACTGACCCACGGCAGTTTGTTGTGCGACGAAAGGTTTTGACAGCGCTCCATGAATTCGAGCGCCTTTTTCAAATGCGGGTCGGTCGCAGGCACGCCGCTCGCTTTCAGTGCAGCAATTGCCGAAGCGGTATTCGACAAGTCTTCGTGACCTGCGCCTTTGGAACCATAACCAATGCCACCTTCAGCGATGCTGCCTGCGGTGGTGTTTTGGCCGCCAAAAAGAAACTTCTGACCACCAGCAATCCACTCTTTGTCCTCAACTTTCGCGGCCGCCAGTGCCATCAAGGTGAATGCGGTTCCGTAGTTGCCCATGCCTTCTTCACTCGCATAGGTACCGCCGTCTGCCGGATGATAGTTGGCCCGCAGCAGCGCAATCGCTTTGGCTAAACGCGGATCATCCTTGGTCATGGCGAGCGGCGGTTTGGCCAGCGCTTCAACGCCCATGGCGGTGATACCAATGACAAATTGTTTACCCGGCAAAAAAGCGCCATCAGGTTGCTGTTGCGTGAGAAACCAATTTTGCGCTTTGGCCAGTAACGCTTCGACTTCCGCTTTGGTCGGCACTTTTGCCGCATCAGCCGCTGGCATGACGGTCGCAACCGCCAAACAACCGACCAGTGAAAGAGTTGAAAGAAAACGGACCATAGGAACTCCGTGGCATGAGGTGAAGTTGAGGTGGTTCTGATGAGAGTGAGGAAGCCTGAGCATCGCTCACGCCAATGCATCCCCCTATTTGGCTACGCCTCTGTCGAGAACATGAGCATCACCACCGTCACCTGCCGATCCCATCGACAGCGTGAAAATAAAATGAAAAAATCGTGAAGAACAACGCCGATCACCCAGCGCAAGAAATTCTAGGCGCGTTGATCAATGCCACTCGCCGTCGGGCCTGCGACCGCTGCGCGGTAGGCGCCCAGGGCTCGCTGAACGGCGCGGTCGGCCACCGCTCGTTCATTGGCCGACGACGCCGATGCGCCACCAACGGTAGCGGAGGTGATCGCATCATTGCTTGAATCAGTTGCGCTGGTCGGCTTGCCCGGCTCAGCGGCTTTCTGCTCACCCAATACCGTTGGTGATGCTGGCTCATCAACCGCCGTCGCGGTGCTCTCAGCAGGTTTGATGACGCCGTCGGATTCACCAACTTTTTTCGCTTCGTCGTCGGTCTTTTTTACCTCTTCAGTTTTCGTCCGCAGCTCTTGTCGTGCGGCCGCTTCAATTGATGAAGCAGCGGCGGCAACCGCAAGATCTTGCCCTGAGGGTTCTGCTGGTGCGGTGGCCGCTGCGCGCACGCGTGCCATTTGAGCGATGGTTGCTTCCGGACTGCCGCCACCGCTTGAGAGGTCGACCGACACTTCGCCGCCGATGGCGTATTGCCTGCCGTCCGGTCCTTGTTGATAGCTGTACGACGCGCCGCCAACGGCGCCGCCGCCAGCGGCCTGATGCGCCGCTTCATGGGCTCGCACTTCGCGATCACGAGATTGCAATTGATCAACGACCCGCTGATCAGCCTCAGAAATGGTCGCGCCGTCAGGTGGTTTTTGCGGCTTCTTCTCGCCATTTTCCGCTGCCAAAGAAGTCGTCGCTGATTCAGGAGTTATCTTCTCTGGCGTTGCGTCGTCTGGCACCTGACCAGAGAACTCAAATGAATCGCTACCGGAACGCGGTTCCACTTTCACTTCAGATGCAGATGCCGAACGCACCGAGCAAGACGCGCACACTCCGCACGAGCAGCCGAGTGAGCGGGCAGATAATGGGGAAGTTTGCGGACTTGAGGTTGAGTTAATGGAGAAGGACATAGTGGCAAAAGATAGCTCAGCCCGCGCCCGCGAGCAAGATCCAGCGAGCGCTTTCTGCTACACACGCAAAAGGCTGCGACCACGCGGCGATCAGGTCGGGCGCCGCTCCCACCGCCGTCGCACCGCCCGATCGGTAAAACCTGGGAACAGAGTCGCTAAACCGAAGATCCAACGTGCCAAGGGATAGGGCCAAACTTCTGGGCGCGGAGAAATGATCGCTGCGACCATCTGCTCAGCGACCGTCGCGGCGCTTTGAGTCGGTTCATTGGGACTGCGCTGTATTTCTCGTCCGCCCACCACGGCAGCGGTGTGAAAAAACTCGGTTTCCGTACCAATCGGATGCACGCTGGTCACGGCAATACGCTGATCGGCAAGTTCCAAACGCAGCGCTTCCGCAACCGAAAGCTGAGCGGCTTTCGTCGCGGCATACGCACCGACTTCAGGACCAGATCGGCGCGCCAAACACGATGACACGATCATCACTTGCCCACGCCAACCCTGCCGTTCGCTCTGCGCGCTCATTCCCGGAAGCGCCGCACGAACGCAGTCAGTCGTACCATACAGATTGGTCGCCATCAGCGCCTGCCACTGCGCTGAAGTCATTTCTCCTATACCACGATTCATTCCGTAACCGGCATTGCACACCAAGGTATCGATGCGGCCAAAACGCTTCTGCGCTGCTGCAATAAACGCGGTGCAATCATCCGTTTGTGAAACGTCCGTGCGTTGAATCAGATGACCACCACCTAATTCCTGATTGAGCGCCTCCAAGGCTTCCATGCGCCGAGCCGCCAGCGCCAGACGCGCACCCCGACGATGCAGCTCAACCGCTAATGCCCGACCGATGCCAGCACTCGCACCTGTAATCGCCACCGTCATATCTTTGAGTTCACGCATGGCGGGGTTGTCGCGTGAATAACGAAAGTGGCCAGCGCGTTGTTGCGCGGCCTCAGCAGGTGAGCGACAACCATGACTTCACGGAACGTCCCATTCCCCCGCATGTTTCCGCCGCTAGCTTGCCGCCCATGTCGGTCCCCGATCTGTCTCCGCACGCGCTCGCCAGTTTGCTCGCCATCGCTGAACACGGCAGTCTCAGTGCGGCAGCGCGGGCGCGCAGTTTGACCCAACCATCGATTAGTCGGCAAATCCAAGAACTTGAGCGCCAACTCAAAGTCGTGCTGGTGGAGCGCACCTCGCAAGGCGCACGCTTAACCCCAGCTGGAGAAACCCTCGCCGAAGGCGCACGCGAATTGCTGACGGGGCTTGCCGCCTTGCCCGAACGCGTGCGCTCACGCCAAGGTGAAGTCGCTGGCGTCGTGCGTCTTGGGACGGTGGATTCGATCGGCATTTACACCTTGCCGCCGATTCTTGCTGGATTCGTCCAAGCAAATCCACGCGTCGAAGTCAAAGTCGTCTGCCAATCAAGTCCGCAACTGATGGCCATGTTGTTAGCTGACGAACTTGATGTCGCGGTCGGCACCACCGAACACCCCAAGCTGACCAGTGAACGCTTATTTCAAAATCCCTTGGTCGTGGTGCATCCACCAAATCTGCCAGCCAAAGATGTCCCGACCACGATGGCTGATTTAGCCAAACGTCGCGTCGTCACTTTCAACAAAGGCCTGACCGTTCGCACTTTAATCGACCAAGCATTCGCCAAAGCTGGACTCCCATTCACGCCAGTCTTAGAACTCGCCAACGTCGAAGTCATCAAAGCCATGGTCCGCGCCGGCCTCGGCTTCGGCATCATTCCCGACGGCTGCGT
>JANMYZ010000291.1:0-6604 GCA_031382605.1 Planctomycetota bacterium
TCTCGACCGTGTAGCTGTCAGCGGCGTGTGCCGACAGCGGAGCCAGGGCGAATCCCAAGGTCAAAGCGATGGTGGGGATGATGGTGTGAATATGCATGACGGAGTTCCTTTGTGACGGAGCGGCAAGGGTTGAGATGTCCGTTCGCCGCCGACGGGCATCGTGATGATAAAGATGATAAAGATGATAAAGATGAAACCGAGGGTTCTGCCTACTAAGGTTCTATTTCTCCGTGCTATCCGAAGAAATCGCTACACGTACGAAAGGAAAGAAAGCAGGGGAAGGGCTAAACCACAGAGGGCACAGAGGGCACAGAGAAAGGCATTCTGATTTTCTTCTGTGTCCTCTGTGTCCTCTGTGTCCTCTGTGGTTAGACTTCTCCGATCTTTGTCTTCGCTTGGGTTCTGGCGCTGCCGGGCTCGGTTCTATCCATTGCGGTTTTTAGGTTTCGCTGCGGAGGTCTTCGAGAAGATCAATGAGCGTGGCCAAGCGTTCCGCGCCCAAGCGTCCTAGGCGACGCTGCTGGGTTTCCGCGATCGGCTCGTCGAGTTCGGTGAGCAGCGCCAGACCTTTGTCCGTGATGCGCGAACGCACCACCCGACGATCAACCGCACCGCGCTCACGAATGATCAGCCCCTGGCGTTCGAGTTTGTCGAGCAGCCGGGTGACGTCCGGCTCAAAGGTCACCAAGCGGGAGGCAATGTCGCCGCAGGTGCGCGCGTGTTCTTGCGGGTCGCTCTCGCGCAATGCCCCGCGCAGAATGCGCAACACGTTGTATTGGGCGTGGGAGATGTCATGCGGCTTGAACAGCTCGGTGACCTCGCGCCGCAACAACTCAGTGGTGCGCACCAAGTTGAGGAAGGCCTCGTCCTCCCGCGTGCGAAAGGGCTTGGTCTGCTTGAGTTCGATAAGGAGGCGTCCGGCCATGGTCGGGAATATGCGTTCGAACATATATCGTCAAGACGTATAATGCGATCTCCCAACCAAAGTAAGCGCTCACCCCCCTCATCGCTGCAATTCATTCTCTGATGGCGATAGCCCATGACGAGGGCTCGATGCCAAGGCGCGACAGCCTATTCGCCAAACCACGACACAACCACGCCTTTCGCTCGCCACGATCAAAAAATCGATCCCAACAAATACCGCGCGTGATCCCGTGGTAGGTGCCTGCGCGGGTTATGTCGGAAAAATCATCTTTATTAAATCCTCAGAAAGGCCCATCAATCCTTTCCTCACAAGGAGAGCCGGAAGCTCGAAGCCAATTCAATGATTCCGACCGACGTGATGGCATACACCAGGACAAACAACATCGTGTACGCCAAGCTGAATCGGTGTTTAGAAATACTTCTGATACCATCGAACAAGTTAAGTAGAAATAATAAGCCGGAAAATCCGATAAGTGCGACGCCGGAATATTGCACGACAAACAAGCCAAAGAACAAATCACTCTGCTGACGTGCTTCCGCGATTCCGATGGCGAGAAGAAAAGAGCAGATCAAGTAGTTGCGAATGTGGTCGAATACCGCCTTGGACAAGCCTTGGTCCAAAGCCGAGTTGAATCGCGCAAACAGCTTCATTGCATTTCCTTCATGTCATAACTGGCGATACGATGGCTCAGCGTAACGCGCAGCGAAAGGATGATCAAGGTGACGACTGCCCGGCACCACGGCCAGCGTCCAATAAAGGACGTCTCTCGCTGGAGAGCTAAAGAAGAAAATAACGAACAGAAGACGCGGAGAACGGAGGAGGCAAAAGTGCTGGCCAGAGAAAATGAAACTTTCTCTTTTCTTGCCTCAGCGTCTCGGCACCTCCTGTTCATTTTTATTTCCGCTTTGATGAACTCCAAGGACTGAGAAAAGACCCACGCTGAACGCCATAGAGCCATGAAAAAGACGCTCACTTTTTTCTCTGCTCTGGTGCTCTGTAGTACGACGCGCCGAAATCGCCTTATCATACGAAGCTTTTCGGCGCGTCGTACGTGGGGTGCGGGACGAAGCACTGGCACAACAGCCTCCCAGCCCGGCTGAGCCGATCGTAAACCTTTGGTTCCCGCTCTGCCGGGCGGGGTTCTCTCTCTTGCTGCGTTTAGATGAGTGAACGGTTCTGCGACGCAGTGGTGAGTGCCAGTGAGTTTCCTTCCCCATGGCGAGGTCGATGAAGGGCAGTACATCGTCCGCCAGAGGACGGTGCCGATGACGACGATGGAAATTTGGGAATTGCTGAGCTACATCGTCACCGTCTTCGGTTTGCCGCTGGCTTTTGTGGTGTTTATCTATGAACAGCGCAAAGACCGTCAGAACGATGAGGAGGAAGTTTTCCAACGGTTGTCGGATGAATATTCTAACTTTCTTAAGCTGGTGCTCGAACACGCTGATCTGCATCTCTTTCGTCAGAGTCTGGAAATGCCCAAGTTGAGCGAAGAGCAATTGGAGCGTAAATATTTGATTTTTGGCCTTCTGGTGGCCCTCTTCGAACGCGCGTACCTGTTGGTCTATGAAGAGCACATGAGCAGGCAAACGCGTCGCTTGTGGCTGACCTGGGATGATTACATGCGCGAGTGGTGTCGGCGGGAAGATTTCCGCTCCATGATGGTTGCTCACCTTGATGGCGAAGATCCTGAATTTAAAGCGTATATCTTGCGCATAGCTGAAGAGGAAAAGGGCAAAGGTAAATCCGCCCGCTTGGCCACAAAGTAAGGCTCAGCGGCGTTTCACGGTGCCTTTTCGAAGCCGTCCTGAATTAATTGGTTGTAGCCAGCTGCCAGCGGACGCGCGTCGTAACCTTTGGCCTTGAGGATTTCTCCCGCCTTCAGGCTGCGGCCTCCGGATCGGCAATGCAGGTAAATCGGTTTATCTTTCGGTAGTGCGGCGGGAATTTCGCCGCCTTCTTTGTTAAGCACACTTAACGGCACCAGCGTTGCCGCTTTCAGATGGCCGTCATTCCACTCAGACTGCTCGCGCACGTCGATGATGATCGCGGTTCCTGCGCTAACGGCAGCTTTGACTTGGCCGACGGAATCCGTGGTGTGTTTCAATTCCTCTGCCGCCAGAGAGAGGCTGAAAACGAGGGCGAAAAACAGGTGGAGAATGCGATACATGAAAGCTCCTTTGGTCGATGTGATATCAGCAGCGCTCAACCTAGAAAACGCAGTAGAGAACCATTTTACCGCTAAGCCGCCAAGAGCGCAAAGGACTTACAGCAAAAAGAAATTTCACCCGTTTGGTGAAGGCATTGATTCTCTAAATTTTTATTCGGACCTTTGCTTTTCTTGGCGTCTTTGCGCCTTTGCGGTGGAAGTTTTAACTCCTACTGCGGTTTCTAGGCTCAACGATCGGCTTCCTCTGCAAGTGCTGCTCCGGTCGTTTTTTCCCAGGCATGATAGGCGTACAAAAAATCCGTGCGCGTCATGCCAAGATAATCCCACAAGGTGTGGTTCTGCGTCTGGCCCAAATACGCATCACGGATAAATTCAATATAATCAGAGCGATAACGGCGTTTTTCTGCTTCCATACAAAACTGGGCCAAGGCGCCAGCGGCGGCGTATTGTGAGCTCGGGTCTTTCGCTGCACCCCAGGTCGCATGATCAAGCGCCAGTAGTTGATCAAAGGTCATGGCGTTTCCCGCTGCCAAGCGAGACAAATGGCTCCTTACCCGGTGATTCTCCTCGATTAATCCAAGAGTCAGTTTGCCATCAACGTACGTCGGTGACTGGGTGTAGACCGCAATCCCTTCAACGATCCATACGGGCGCCCTGCAGCCGTGACTAAATACGTCGAGTATTTGATGGGTAAATTCGTGGTACATCACTTCCATCGGTCCAGCGTAAAAAAAAGATGCGCCAACGGCCGGAACCCACATGCCCGCTGACCAACCTGCATCTACGCCGCTTGGCAACGAGAGTTTGTATGCCGCTGGATCTTTGGCGATGTTGACCACCAGCCGTGGATGGTCGAGCAAGCCAAAGATAAGCTTCACATCACTCTGTCCCTTGGAAAAAAATAATGCGTATGAGGCAAATATCTGGGCGTAAAATGCTTCTAAGTGATTGGCGACATCAACCAGCTCGGCAAGCTTTGCAGTGCCGCGTATTTCTAAATGTTCGGTTTGAATAACCCACTGCTTGGTAAGCTCGCTGCGAAGATTATTGGCTTCGTTTAAAGTGGTCCAACTTTTAGACTGAAGATCATAATAGTCACCGTTCTCGTAACGAGCCGCTTCTTTGGCGTGAATCCAGCCGCGCTTGCTGTCCCAGCGCGCGCCAGCTTTAACAAAGTCCATATCCTTGGGGCCATAATAACGCCCATCTACTTTGGTTTGGTTCAGCGCTTTGCGCAGGGAAACATGGTCGGGGTCATAGGTGAGCACTTGCTGTAAACAGTCAAAAGCAATGTCCGTAACGCCAACGTCGAGCGCTTTTTGTCCCAGCACTTCGGTCGGTTTGGTCAGTGCTGGAAGCTTGGTTTTGAGGTTTTTATCCCACAGTTTTATTTCTTTCGCCTCGGCGGTGGCGGGCTCTGCCGGTAATGCTTTGATGGCCTGCGCGACATCCGCCGCCTGCTGGGGGTCGAGACGTTCGATGAAGGTCACCATGCGGGCGAATAAAAGGTCCTGCCCAGGAACTCTGACTTCGGCGGCTTTCTTCACCAGTTCCAACGCTATCGCAGCTGCTTTTTTGCCCCGCTCTGCGCGATCGGCGGTCGCGCCTTTATACATTCCTTCGCGGCCCTTGCGATTGGCCTCGCGTTGATCGAACCATTTTTTATCGACGGCGACTGCTTTTTCTGCCGCTGAGATGATCGGGCTGGGGCCACCAACGCAGAGCGCGATCATCAGCCAGAAAGCGAGAGACCAGGGCAAAGTGCGCATGTGGAGCTCCGGGATGGCGTAACGACGGTCAACTTCTCTGCCCTGGTCGGCAACCGTCGGCGTGCTCACACGTGTCGTGTTAGTACGCGGTGATCGACGGATCGATGTCCTGACCCCAACCGAGGATTCCACCTTCTAGATTTAAGACGTTGGTGAAACCGTGTTTCTTTAAAGTTTCCAATGCCTTCATGCTACGCCGGCCCGATTTGCACTGAGCGATGATCAGCTTATTTTTCCACGCGCTGAGTTCGTTCAAACGGTTTGGCAATTGGCCGAGCGGAATATTGAGGTTGCCGTCGATCTGGCAGATGCCGAGTTCGAACGGTTCGCGCACATCCAGCAGCAGATGTTCTTTGCCGCTCTCGCGCAATTCAGCATACGCGGCGACGGTGATTTCGAGATTCTCGGTGCTCACGGCGTTATCTCCTCGGCCCATGCCGCAAAACTGTTGGTAATCGATCAACTGAGTAATGGTTGGATTCGCACTACACACCGGACAGCTAGGATCCGGGCGTAGTTTCAATTCCCGAAAGCTCATATTCATCGCGTCGTAGCGCAAGAAACGTCCGGCCAACGAACGGCCCATGCCGCTGATGATCTTGATTGCCTCGGTGGCTTGGATCATCGCGATGGTGCCGGGCAAGACGCCAAGCACGCCGCCTTCGGCGCACGAAGGAACCTCGCCAGGAGGTGGCGGTTCAGGATAAAGGCAGCGATAACACGGACCGTTGCGCTTGCCGTCAGCGCCCTTGCGCGCGTCGAACACCGTGGCTTGACCTTCGAAGCGATAGATCGAACCGTAGATATTTACTTTATTCAAGAACACACAGGCGTCGTTGACCAAGTAGCGCGTTGGGAAATTATCGGTGCCATCGATGACGATATCGTATTTGCCGATGATCTCCAAAGCGTTGGCGGAGGTGATGCCCTCTTCGTAAATGTCGACCTGACATCCAGGGTTGAGGTCTTGCACGCCGCGCTTGGCCGACTTCGCTTTGCTCGTGCCGACGTCTTGTGTGCGGTGAATGACTTGGCGCTGCAAGTTCGATACATCGACCACATCGAAATCCATAATGCCCAGTCGGCCAACGCCCGCAGCGGCAAGATACAGCGCGAGCGGACTGCCAAGACCACCGGCGCCGATCAGCAGCACCGAAGCCTTTAATAATTTCTGCTGTCCGGCCTCGCCGAATTCTGGCAACGTCAAATGGCGGGCGTAACGAAGATATTGGTCGCTGGTCAGGGGCATGATGGTTTCCCAGGTGGAGGGCGCACTATGTAAGGGCGTTTCGTGGGGAAAGCCCCAGGCAGGCGCAACCGCGACAGAGGCCGGATGGCTAATCCGTTTTTGTGTTTTTGCGTTTGCGGATGTTCAGCTCGGGGTCTTTGTTGGTCACCACGCTGTACGGTTCGACCGAATGCGTCAGCCAGACATTGCCGCCAATAACGCTGTGGTGACCGATGACGGTATCACCGCCTAGCACGGTGGCTCCGGCGTAAATGGTGACGTGATCTTCCAAGTCAGGATGACGTTTGTTCGACGCGCCGCGTTTGAGTTCGCCGTGCTCGTCTTTCGCCAACGGATTCCACGCGACCAAACCGACACCTTGATAGAGCACGCAATGTTTGCCGATGCGGCTGGTTTCGCCGATGACCACGCCGGTGCCATGATCAATGAAAAACGATTCATCGAGCGTCGCACCCGGATGAATATCAATGCCCGTGCGGCTGTGCGCGACT